>JACETE010000018.1 GCA_013911465.1 Candidatus Poseidoniales archaeon | reverse complement strand
CGAGAGATATACCACATCATCCCAAATGAGAGAATCTTGGATTGCAGAACTTGTCGTAATCATTCCTTGTCCGTTTAATCCACGCAATCCAGAACCACCATCCTCAGAGGTCACTAAAAGCCTGTTTTTCAACATCGATGAAGAATCAACTGCAAGTGCATGAATCCCAAATTCGGAACCGTAACCATCGTCCAATGTTTGGTTTGAAATCATGCCCTCTCGATATGTCGATAGGGTATTGAGGGCTGATGAAAAGGTAACAATTCCATCACTGTCTCCAGTAAATAGTGTGATGTCCTCAATGGCAGGATCGTCCACTGGAAGGATATCATCGATGTTATCGGACTCCATTTGTTGATACATTTTGAACCCAAACTTGGTCTTGAGAATTCCGCTGTGTGCATCACTCCATGAAGCATCTTCGTGATATTCAATCTCAACCAGGAATTCACCGTTCTCAAACTCCAATTCATGAGAAGGATCAGTCCCGAGCATCATTCCTTCAAGCGAAGTTGTACCCCCTATCAGGAAACCGCCAATGATGATGAAGACGAAAAAGAGACCTATTGCAAGCCATTGATGTTCGGATTCTTCCTCGAGCAACTTCCTCCAGCCACTCGCCATGAACCTTGGTAGCATTGATTGATTAAGTTCCTTCCCATCAAAATTACGTCAGGAATGCCAACATCATCTCAGCCTTAACGCATCGGAGGGATGATAAAGGGAGCATCAGTCGGAAGGATGCTTGGAGGACTGAATATGGCACGTAAGCCCGCATCCATGTATCGCCGTCTCAAGGGACCTGCTTATACACGACGTAAGTATATCGGCGGTGTTCCGAACAATCGAATTCTTGCTTTCCACTCCGGAAACCGCCGTGCTGCGGAGACTGGAGGGTTTCCTGTTGTCCTCGAACTTCGTGCCGACAACGATTGTCAGATTCGGCACACAGCACTCGAAGCTGCCCGTGTCATTTCCAACTCCACAATCCGTAATCAGGCAGGTGCTCAAGGATATGCACTCCGTGTACACACATATCCTCACCACGTTCTCCGTGAAAACAAACAGGCAACTGGCGCAGGTGCTGACCGTGTTTCCCAAGGAATGCGCTGTGCATTTGGAAAGAACGTCGGAACCGCTGCTCGCGTCCGACGTGGACAGCGAGTTATATCGATTCACTGCAATGCTGCAGATTACCTCACTGCCAAGGATGCCCTCCGAAAGGCAGGCATGAAGTTCCCTACCCCTACAACAACCCGTGTTGTTCGTGGAACAGAACACCTCAAGGGACTCGTTTGAGGAAAACTCTCTCGTAACCATCGTTTGATGGTACCGACAATGCGAATGCTATTTGATGATGAAGTTCTGGAATAAATGAGGTGAGTCCATGCGTGTTGCAGTTCTGAAGGAAGACAATTGTCAGCCAAAGAAGTGCAATGACGAGTGCTTCCATTACTGCCCACCCGTTCGTAATGGCCAAGAATGCATCGTAATGGATGAAAAGACTGGGAAACCACACATCTCCGAATCTCTCTGTATCGGTTGTGGAATCTGCATCAACAAATGCCCTCATGATGCATTGATCATTGAACAACTCCCGAGTGAACTAGAAACCGATATGATTCATCGATACAGCCTGAACGGATTCAGGCTCTTTCGGCTTCCAACACCAACCAAAGAATCTGTTGTTGGCATCCTTGGACCGAATGGGATGGGGAAATCAACTGCATTCAACGCTCTCGCAGGACGCATGATACCCAATCTCGGAGATTGGCTGGACCAAGAACCTGAGTGGGATAGTGTCATTGATTCATTGCCGAAAGGAGAACTCCGGGATTTCTTTATTTCTGTACGAGATGGTGGTATCAAAGTCGCTCTCAAACCTCAGAACGTCGATCGCCTCCCAAAGAGGATTCAAGGAACCGTTGAAGGACTCCTTCGAAAAGTCGATGAGCGCCAACTGTTTGATGAAATGACCTCTGCTTTAGGAATCTCCCATTTGCTCGAGAGAACTGTTCAACAACTCTCTGGTGGAGAACTGCAACGAATGGCAATCTGTGCAACCATTCTTCGAGATGCCGAAGTCTATTTCTTCGACGAGCCGTCTTCATACCTGGACATCCATGAACGCATGCGCATTGTACGAATCATCCAGGAATTGTCTGAAACAAAACGGGTGATTGTGATTGAGCACGACTTAGCGGTACTCGACGTATTGGCAGACTTGGTCCATATTGTGTACGGAAAGAAAGGAGCATTCGGTATCTTCACACCCGCCCGTTCCACTCGAACTGCGATCAACGCCTATCTTGATGGGTTCCTCGTTGAAGAAAACGTTCGGATTCGCGACAAACCAATACGCTTCCTCAAACACCATGAACGTAATTCTGAGAAGGGTAGTGTTGTTGTTCAATGGGGAGACCTTGGAAAAAAACTAGGTAATTTTGAGTTGTCAACTGGAGAAGGCTCTGTTCATCGCTCAGAAGTTGTTGGGGTCGTTGGACCGAATGGAACTGGGAAATCAACAATGATCAAAATCCTTGCAGGCGAACATGAATACGATCAAGGGTGGGTCACAAATGAAGCCACAATCTCATACAAACCTCAACACATCGATGTCGACATGGATTGCACAGTCCAAATGTGGCTCGATAGTGAGCTTGGAATGCGTTGGCGTAGTGGCGAATTTAATGTGAATGTCATTCGAGCATTAGGTGTGGATTCACTCCTACCAAAGCGCGTAAAGAAGCTCTCTGGTGGTGAGCGACAAGCCGTCTCTATTGCAGTATGTTTGGGTCGCGAAGCAGACCTGTACTTGCTGGATGAACCATCTGCGCATCTTGATGCAAATGCAAGAATGGAAGCGGCGAAAGCGATTCGACGTACAATGGAAGCCAACGAAAAGTCTGCTTTTGTCATCGACCACGACGTTTACTTCATCGATATTGTGAGCGATTCGTTGCTTGTTTTCGAAGGACAAGGTGGAGTTCATGGCAAGGCGATGGGCCCCTATTCACTGCGAGATGGAATGAATCGTTTCCTTGAAGATGTCAATGTGACCTTCCGCCGTGATCACGACTCAAAGCGCCCTCGCATCAACAAATCCAAGAGTCGAAAGGATCGAGAACAACGTGAAAAGGGAGACTTTTACTCCTTTGAAAGCAAATAAAGCGTCACGAGTTCTAAAGACCAGCATCTCGAGGAGTAATCATGCCTGTCGGAGTTCCACCAAAAGGAGGACCTCTTGGAAGGAGCCGTTCAAGACTCTCTGCCTCAGGACTGACCACGTACCTTCGATGTCCAAGGCAGTGGTATCTTACTCGAAAAGTAGGATTGTCATCACCATCATCGATTGGCCAAGTAACTGGTCTCGTGATTGAAGATGCATTGTGTCGAGTTCTCATGCAACGTCCAGGAGATGTAAATTCGTTTGATGAATTGAAATCATGGGCATACAATTTGTGCAAAGATGAGGCACAGCAGGCTTGGAACGAAGGTGAAGAGGCATGGAATGCACGGCTTTGGAAACGAGATGACTCGGATTGGTCGACGGTGGATGTTGCAAATTATGAACTCAAAATCCGTCAAGGAGTGGATTTGTTTCTTGAAGAGGTTGATGCTTGTTTCAATGCAAACGGAGGGCCGTTTATCGACGAATTCCGATCAAATTCTAGCCCATACAAAATCCCCGCACCTGCATGGGGAGAACATCCAGTATTCCCAGTTCCGGAGAAGGTGCGCTCCATTCAAGCCCGCGACTGGTCCCTCGAACATCCGTTTGAGTGGCAAGATAAAGGCGAGCCAGTTCGTTGGAATGAAGCATGGGAGGTTGCTCGTCCCTGGTTCAAAGATCCAAGAGTGCATCAACCTCAGCGAATGTTCCACCCCGATGGCTGGGCTGCGGGTGAACTTGATCTCGTTCTGCGATGGGATGGCAACATTCGTCTTGTTGACATTAAATCAGGCCACTCAGGATCGGCATTTTCCGAGAGCCTTCAGCATCAACTCCGATTCTATGCTTGGCTTTGGTCAAGAACCGAACAAGAAGGAAAGGTCATCTCGATGGAGGGTTGGTACCTCTCAAGCAAAGAAAGAATCGAATACCGTGCTCCGAGTGAAGATGAACTTACATTGATGGATTCGGAGTTCTATGACATCAATAAGACAATGAGAAGCATGGGTGAAGGTGCATCGATGTTACCTGCGAATCCAAGCACTGGTAATGCAGACCATTTCGAAGCATGTTCGGGGGAATCAGCAGGGTGTAGTTGGTGCGCCGTTTCAACTGAAAACATTGCCACTGCAGGTCCAATGAATGAGAAAACACGGGGCATGATGTTGCAAGGTGTACAAATCCAAATCCCCTGTCTTCCGTTTTCTGAGATTCCTTCTCGAGTTGATGTGGAAGGTGAGCTTATTGCACAATGGGGCCCGTTACCCAACCATTTCAACGAACCCGTTCTCGGTGCAATGTTGAAGGCTGGAGAGGCCACTATTGCGATTGAGGAGGCTGAACCGGGTGCTTTCCCCAATCTACACGAATCAAAGAATGCGAAGGTCGTCATCAAGAACGCTTTACCAGGTGTTTGGAGAGATCAGCCACGATTGTATGTTGACGGAGATTCTGAATTCCTAGAACAATCCGATGACTCAGTAGGAACTATCCGAATAGGATTGCTAAGGACACGAGCAAACGTAGAAGGAATCGTTTTATCGATTCGAAGACAAAACGGTGTCCGTCTTGATGGACGCCCATGGTCCATGCTCGCATTCCATCTTTGGGATGGAAGTCACGTGGTTGAAGTCGTCGCATTTGGTTCCGCCATCAGTGAGCGACTTCTTTCCTTGCAACCTGGAGAGAAGATACGTTTGATTGGGGCTGAATTGGGATGGCGTGCTGGTTTGGTTCAACTACGAATTGATGTACGAAAAACAAGAATCGAATTACCTCGTCCTGAATTCACATCCAAGAGTATTTGAGGGGTCGGTTTCAGAGGCTAATCTATGCCTGTTCGATTACCAGATCCTGAGCAAGATTTTGTTGGACCCTACAATCGTCTTTCGGCAAGCCAAGTCAACACTTGGAAGGCCTGCCCCCGTCTTTGGTATTATGAGAAAGTTCGGCGATTTGTCATGCCCCAAATACCGATTCTCTTTGTCGGCAGGGCAGTTGAAGAAGCGATCTGCAAGACACTCAAAGAATCGCCTGCACTCATTGTTGCGACAGCACCTGCCGACATTTATTCTCAAACACCGCTCGATGAAGAAGGGCGCCCAAACAGAGAGCATGAAAGCAAATGGCCTGCTGAGGAATTACTTTTGCTTCCAGAATCAAAGTGGCCAAGCGACAAAAAATCCTTGCATGATTGGGCAAACAAACGGGTCTTATCTCATCTTGCCGTAAGTTTGGAAGCGATGAGACTTGAATGGTTTAAGCACGATCGGAAGGCAGGAGATTGGGACCTCGATGTCGACATAGAACGTTGTGCAATGATGGCTGTGAATGGCATCAAGATGCACATGGAAGAAATAGAAGCGTGCTTTCTGTCCATTGATGATGAAGAAGTCGAGGCTTGGCGTTCAGGACATCGCCATCACTGGCCAGCTCCTGATGGGCGCGGGTTTACCATGGAATCACACCCAATCGCTGCAACAGGACCAATTGGCTGGATCGAAGCATGGGAAATCGCACGACCGTGGTTTGTCGATCCGGATGCGAAACCATTCATGATGAATGCGGTTCATCCCGAACACTGGTTCCAAGGCGAATACGACTTGGTGTATCGGTGGGGAGGACAAATCAAAATTGTAGATATCAAGGCCTCGCTAGGAAATTCAGACCGTTCAGGGGATTATGTCGAACAACTTCGAATGTATGCATATTTGTGGTGGAGTACACATGAAGAAGAACATGTTGATGCACTGGAGATATGGTACCTAGCTGCAGATTCCAAGAAGATTATTCAAGTCCCGAATGAAGATGAATTGAACGCCATTGGTGTTGAATTGAAATCACTTTGGTCTGAATTGCGTGAAGAAACACCGGACATTGAACGATGCCCTGCTGAACCTGCTCCAATGCGAACTTTTGGACCGGGAGGTATTCCTTCCGAAGAGGAACCGTCCAAAACACGATGTGAGCGATGCGATTGGTCGCATATTTGTCCGAAGGGTGAATGGGATGATGTGCATCCAAATGGAGGTTCATTCCACTTACCAGGATTGGTAACCGAAACGGAAGGAACTCCATTGAATGAAATCAAAACACGACATACAGTAACCGGACGAGTTCACGCAGTGATCAATGGACGCCAACAACGGATCACAATCTCAGAGGGCAATTCTGCATTTGCAGATGTACAAATCAAAGCGACAGAATTCAAAGATGGAGGTCCAACAATCCCTGATGATCTCAAGAAAGGCGAATTGGTGCAAATCGAGAATGCATTTTTCCAAATCAATTACAAAGGGGCACTTACATTCAAAGTCGACCCGTTCGCACGAATTGTTCGAATCCAGGATGGTGATGAAGAAGTCTCTCTCCACACCCCTCGTGCACGATGGGATGTGATTGGAACTGTTGTCTATAGAACAGAGAAGAGAGGCGTTTCTGCACGAGGTGATTGGTGTCGCAAAGGATTGATGCTAATGGATGAACACGGATCATTGAAAATCGAAGGATGGCAAGCGGATTGGGGCCCTCAATATGATATGTTGACCCCTGGTGATAAGGTTGTCATCACCAACATAGGAATCGATGGATGGGCTGCATTAGCAAGAGGAGAGATGTATCGGGCATCACGCCTCCACATTCTTCACGATTAACCGCCTGAGGAAACCGTAGTTACAAGGAGCGTCACATCCGCTTGCAAGATGGTACTATGGGGAAGAATTCGTTCATCGAAACTGACAATGACGGTCGAAGGAAGAATTCCTGCGGATTCAAGTGCTTGACGAATCGTCTGTCCTTCATCAATCTCAATGGTACAATTGTGGTCTCGCCCATGAAAGGTGATGTGCATGAACTAGCCTGTGAAGCATCACGCTTATGACCGTGGCGCACAGGCAACAAACAAGCCGAGATCGCATAGCCCGGTATTGCGGTGGATTCGAAATCCACTGTCCCTTGGACGCGGGGGTTCAAATCCCTCTCTCGGCGCTTAGATGTAGAATGCATCAGGTTCTTCCATCAACTCTCGAACATGGTCTGCACCACCCGAAGGGGCAATTTCATTCAACTTCGAAAGAAGTGCAGAAGTAGCATCGTTTGGAAGAGTGATGTCGATCTCCCAACTTGCTGAAATGAAGTTCAATAGACGGAGTGATGCGTGAATATCTCCGCTTGCTCCAACAGTGGTTGCCATCGCACATACCGACTTCAATCCAAACAACGGGGCAAGTGAAGCCATCAACGCAGACATTCCTATTGCGCCACCGGATGGTTGATCACGTCGAACATCAACGCCTCGTTCTTCCAAATCGACACGGTGCGGAGAAGAGGTTGCAACTGCAAATGCTTCCTTGACCTCTGGAGTTGACATCAGCCCAGCCAAAACAACGAGTTCAGTCATTCCTTGAGATGCTAAGTGTTTCAACAATTCAGTCGAAAAATCGTACTGCTGGAACGACTCACTTGGTTGCCCTCGCCCAGTGATGGTAAGGATTCTCTTCCCATCATTCGATTCAATATGCTTGGCGAGAAGATGAGGAGGGGCGAGTAAACCGCTTTCATCCAAACGAGCCAATGGGGTAAGACCTGGGTGAATGAAACGTGCAACTTCAATCGCATTATTCGCTTCATTTAGCAATTCAATCGCATTCTTTCCGACATCACCAACACCTGGTAATGCAAAGAGTACCAGGTCGATTGAGGTAAAGTCAATCTCTTCTAAAACGTCAACAAGGAGTGTCATGAATCCCTAACCCTTCCGTTAAGGAGTATAATGTTTGACAATGAATGAACAAAAGAATGCTCATTCTTCTTCTTGTTCTTGAGAACCAGTTCGCATTTCTTCTAGTGAAGGGAGCGTTGGAATTGTTTGTGGCCATTCGGGTGATTCAACATCGTTGAGTTGTCGACGGACATTTGCTCGATGATCTTCTGGCGACCACTTCAAAGGCGCTGCTGCTTGGGCTTTACCACCACATGCAGGGCATGTTGTTTCTAGACACCAAGCACCACAATCGACGCATTGTTGAAGGATTTGACGTGCCATGAAAATCACTCCCGGTATGAATCGGCTGTTCCTCCAGCAGATTCTATGACTGAAACAATGGCTGCAATGGAATCTCTCCATGTATCTTCGGCCGTCTTGAAATCTGGTGCTCGCATTTCAATTCGGTATTCCGGTGCACCATCATAGTAGCAGTGAACTTCAATCTCTTCTTCAGGTGAAGATATCTTTTCCGCAGCAATCAGGGCATCACGTATGGTTTCAACACCGTTTCCTGTTTCAACCTTCAAGGTTAAGATGCCACGAATTTCAACAAATGGAGGAATGATGTTCTCGACTGAGAGGTCGATGAACGGTTGTATCCAATCGCCCTCGAATCCAGCGTCAACAATCGAGCCCTCATGCATTGCTGCTTCTTCGAATGCCCCATAGAGGGTTTCGAAAACTTGAGTTAATTCGAGTTGGAGTTCAGATGCAAATTCAGCATCCCACTTTTGAGCCTCGGATAGGACCTTGAACAATTGATTTGCCCGTTGTTCATTCTTCCATTGTTGGAGACGATCTCGTCGTCGTTCTTCGGATACCGACTTGAGTGAAAGCTTGAGAGAACTGCCGTCACGCCGACTGGGCATAACTTTGCAGACGAGACGTTGTCCTTCTCGAACGAATCGGCGGATGTTTTTGATCCATCCACTTGCTATTTCACCAATGAAGATGAAACCGAGGACCCCCTCGTATTCATCGAGGGAAACATCTGCCCCGTTTTGCTTTACGCTATCGACGGTGACAACAACAAGTTCACCTTC
Source organism: Candidatus Poseidoniales archaeon (assembly GCA_013911465.1). Lineage (GTDB taxonomy): Archaea > Thermoplasmatota > Poseidoniia > Poseidoniales > Poseidoniaceae > MGIIa-L2. Next base: position 12,468 of record JACETE010000018.1, on the reverse strand, counting down.
TTCTGGGTAAATGAGGTCGGATTTCGACATGGAGGCTCAGCCTCCTCATTCCAACGTTTCGAGAACTGTACAGCCAACGAGTTCCGCCTTACCGCCGGATGGATTTGTGAGTGTTGCACCACACACACCACACGAAATGATGGTTGTAGCACGGGAGAAAATAACGGATTCGTTTCCACAATCCTTGCAAGAGACTTTCATAAATTGGCCAGACATCTTCTTCACCTCATCGATCCACGAGTTCAAACTTCTTGGCTCGCTTGCAAGGCGCATAGTGGGCCTTACCCGTCTCAGTACAACGATAGAGAATGTTTACTCGCTTGGTCGGCTTTTCTCGACCATCGGGCTTTGGACGTGGGAAACCACGGTATCCACGCATGACCTTACGGAACCGTCGCTGTCCCCAACGAAGCTCGGAAGCTCGCTTCTTCTTTACACGCTCAACCGTGTGGAGCGTGTGCTTACCAGCAGAAGGACTGTAACGCATAATTTGACGAGGCATCTTAACCATGTCTTCACCTGAACAGTTTGGCGACCATCGTCGGGTATTTATTGCTGTCGTCCCATGGCTTGACTCCAAAAAGCCCAACAAACAGCATTCTTGTAGCCATATTCATAAGTCGTGCGCATCGGAAGACATCCATGGAAAACGACTTCGAGGTCGCCTTGCTGCTATGGGCGCCACTCGGATTTGTGTTCTTATCACTAGGTCTTCAATTCAGAAAAGACTCGTCCTCACAGAAATTTGGCAAAGTTCTCGGCGCAATCGGTTTCGTCCTATTCGGAGCCTCATTTCTAACCGTGCCGTCATCACCTTCTGCGGCATCGAGTTCATTGCTCGTAAACATACTCCCTTCACTCGGATTAATGGTGATTGGATTGTACATCGCATTGTTTGCAGGTGAAATTCCAGTCAAGAGATTCCCTTCAAGACTCCGACCAATGGGATTGTTGATGTTTGTGACTGGCTTTGCGTTGTTTGAAGCAATGCACTGGACGAACCATGCTCTTCTTCCCTCAACGATGTGGGAGGGTGAATCCAACCGCTTCTGGATGATCTTCCGCCCTACGTTCCTATTGGCCATGAGCAGTTTTCTTTTGGCGAGCGGGTATCTGGTAAATCTCATAGGGCAACGGATTAGCCAGACCTCGAAAATACTCTACCTCACTGGAAGTGTTTCCTTGGTTTTACTTATACTGAGTGTCATGTTTGACGGCTCATCTACGACCTCGGATGAGTTTCACAACTCTGTCTTACTAGCAGCAAGCGACATTCTCGGATTTCTCTCTGGAGTTGGTTTGACGATCATCGTCTTTGGCCTGACCATTTGGCAATATGAACGGAAACGCCCTGGTCTACACAGGTTACCCCCTCCTGACCAAGAGCAACTCAACACGGCGGCAGAAATCGTTCGAAACAACATAGGAGGCGGAGAAGATGAATAAACGCATCACGCCTCTTCGATTGGTTCTTGCAGGATTGCTGTTCCTACTCCCAACCCTTGTTCTTGTCCTTCTCTCAAAAGGTTCGGTCTATGATAGCGAACGAGGATTAATTCGATTCGCAAATGCTTTCCTAACATCGTACACCCTAGCATCACTTTTCCTTGTATTGAACATGTTCCAGTATTCGAAGAGCCGAAGACAACCAACAGCACCGTGGGTTTCAATGGTCTTTGCAGCAATCCTTGGCGTGCTTGTAACCTTCCTCCTCACTACTCAAGGGGGTTTCCTCATGGAAGAAAACGGATCTCAACGTGCTCAAATCTTGTACAACATCATCCACTTCATCGTTACAAGTCTTGCAATCATTGTCGCAATCGGGATTATGGTGCTCCTGTCCTTCGTGAATCTCGAGCCGAAGGAACAAAACAAATCCTGAGTATTCTTGAGGTCGCTCCTCATCGTTGACTTCATAAGGAAGAGGCAGGTGGCGTTGACATCGAGGTGAGCATTTGTCAAAGGGTACACCGTCCATGGGTCGTCGACAAAAGACAACACACATCCGTTGCCGACGCTGTGGTCGCAACGCATATCACAAGCAAAAGAGCGTCTGTGCTTCTTGTGGATATGGAAAGACTGCACGAATGCGAACCTACAGCTGGAACAAAAAATCCCACCGACCCAAAGCCTAAGCAAATTAGGGGGAAGGAATACAAAGGCGGCGCGACTGTCCGCAACTAAGGGACTCACATGTGTGGCATCATCGGTATCGTTGGGCGACTTGGTTCAAACGTGAACCAAGCATTGTATGACGGCCTAACAGTTCTCCAACATCGTGGACAGGATGCTGCTGGCATCATGACCGAGAACAATGAGAAGTTCAATCTTCGAAAAGGCAACGGTTTGGTTTCTGATGTATTCTACAAACGACACATGCAAAAACTCCTTGGCCACATTGGAATCGGTCACGTTCGCTATCCAACCGCTGGATCATCATCCACAGCTGAAGCACAACCATTCTACGTAAACTCCCCATATGGATTGGCACTCGCCCACAATGGAAACTTGACCAACAACAAGGAGATTGCTCACGAACTTGTGACTGAACACCGACGTCACGTCAATACAACCAGTGACTCCGAGGTACTGCTTAATCACCTCGCTGTACAACTTGACATCCTCAGCGATCAAATGAGCATCGGAGGCGAACCGTTTCTCAACGTCGATTCTTTCTTTGATGCTGTTAAAATCGTGAACGAATCCGTTTGTGGTGGATATGCTTGTGTTGGACTTGTCAACGGATACGGCCTCTTTGCATTCAGAGACCCTCATGGAATACGTCCTCTCATCTACGGAAAGCGAGAGTATGAAGAAGGTACGGAATGGGTTGTTGCAAGCGAGTCTGTTGCGATAACCGCTCTCGGCTTCGAAGTTGTTGCAGATGTTCAACCAGGAGAGGCAATCTTCATTTCCACCTCTGGCCATTTATTTACCAAGCAATGTGCAGAAAAGAAATCATTCACACCGTGTATTTTTGAGCACGTTTATTTTGCTCGACCAGACTCTACAATCGACGGCATCTCTGTATATCAAGCACGATTAAATCAAGGGAAGCGTTTAGCAGAACGTCTGATTGAAGATTGGCCAGAGCATGACATTGATGCTGTCATTCCTGTTCCTGATTCGGGTCGTATTTCTGCACTCCAAATGGCCAATACCCTTGGCGTACCGTACCGTGAAGGTTTTGTCAAAAATCGATATGTTGGTCGCACCTTTATCATGCCAGGACAAGAGATGAGGATGAAATCAGTACGTCGAAAACTCAACGCAATTCCACGAGAATTTGAAGGCAAGAATGTCCTTTTGGTTGATGATTCAATCGTTCGTGGAACAACGAGCGCACAAATCATCGAGATGGCTCGGGAAGTGGGTGCGAACAAAGTCTACTTTGCATCCGCAGCACCTCCAGTACGCCATCCGAATGTGTACGGAATCGACATGCCAGCAGTCGACGAATTCATTGCCAATGGAAAAACGATTGATGAAATCAATACAACAATCGGTTCGGATCGGCTCTTTTATCAAAACCTAGAAGATCTCGAAGAAGTCACTGGCCACAAAAAAACAAACATCGATGGTTTTGACAGTTCCTGTTTCAATGGAAAATACATTACTGGCGATATCGATAAGGCCTATCTTGACAAACTTCGAGCAGAGCGAAATGATGCTTCAAAGCAAGACAGCATTGCAGAAGACGAACAAGGCATCGATATGCACAATCACCAGACTTGAACTGGGGACACATCAGGCTATAACTGAGCCAGACATGTGGGGAACATGGTCGCAACACTTCCTGTGATTGATGCTATTCATCAAGAGGCCACCGTTACAGTCATCGCATTGCATCCTAATTCTGGTCAGCTCCTCATAGGAGATGTTGAAGGAACAATCCAATGCGTTGATTTGGTAAGTCTCAAGCCAAAAATGCGAATTCAACTCGATTCCAAGATTGTGGGCTTGGAATGGAGTCACAACAAGATCGTTGTTTTGGATGAAACGAACGGTTTGTACATGTATTCAAGTGACGGAGAAGAACTCTGGAAACATGAGTTTGAGGCAGGAGGAGCAAAACTAGCAGTCGGAAAGCAAATCCTCGCACTCGATGGCATCGGTTCTCTTCGACAATTCACTCTCGATGGCCAAGAATATTCATCCACCCAACGTGAAGTACGAACATTCGAAATGGGCAATGATTCGGTGTACTTAATGATGGAAAACCAATCAGTTGCTCTGACTGACGATGAGTTAACCATCACCTACCAACGACCTCAACGTGGAGAGATTGGTGAAGATATTGTCGCACTTGGTCAACACATTGGCGAGCAGTGGTTTGTTGCACGTGAAGGGCATGCGCTTGTCCCAGGAGAGGAAGAGGCACTTGAAATCGAGATTTATGAAGGCAATAATCTCCTGAAGAGAGAGGAAATTAATGGGCGTGTCAAAGCCTCTGCATCTGGTGAAACCTACCATTACCTTGGACTTGACAACGGGGATTTGGTTTCTGTTCAGGAATTTTCCCCGAACGTTCTGAAGACATTCCAATACCCGATTCAATCCTTGAAGGTGCATGAGAATACTCTGCTTATTGGCACGTGGTTCTATGTGTATGGATTTGACATTGAAAAGAAGGAAGTTGTTTGGCAAATCGAACATAAAGGCATGATTCAAGACATCAAAGTAGATTCTTCTGGGAGACTTGTTTTCTTCGGCGATGATCAAAACGATTGGACAGGTGTAGAACCTCTGGGCGTTTGTGATCTTCATCAGATACCGGTCGAGGTTGATGTGTCATTTCTCCAGTTATGGTTTGAAGAAGAGGTTGTTGAAGTTGAGACCGATCCTGAAATTGTCTATAGAACAGTTAATGATTTTGCACACCTCCTCTCTGAAGAGGAGCAAGAATCACTCCAACAGCACCCTGAATTCGATGTCGGTTTTGATTCATTAGCTGCTGCGATGAATGAGGAAGTGGATTCATCTGATGATGACTCTGGGGAACAAGATCTCGACGAGTTGTTGCAGTTTCTCCATGAGGATGCTGCAGAAGTGATTCCTCCAGTTGCGTACGCTGGAGAGAATCAAGTGATCTCTACAGTTGAGGATGTTGAGTACGCGATTGTCACCTTGGATGGTTCCGAGTCAAAAGATCCTCAAGATAGAATCGCATCATGGTCGTGGTTGGACTCAACGGGACGTGAACTTTCAACCGAAGCAAAATTACGGGTCAAACTCTCCTTTGGAGCACATCTCTTCGAACTACGAGTGTTCGACATCGATGGAGGCATGACAACAGATTCAGTACAGATTACCATTGAATCCTCAGCCTCATGAAGGAGAACGTACTGGCCAAAACATGGGCGTCATCTCACCAATTATCGAGAACTTCTTGGTTGGTCCTTTACAGATGCGTTGCTCTGTTGTCACGGATTGTGCAACAGGAGACACTGTCATCATCGATGGAGGAGATGAACCCGCACGCCTAATCGATTGGATTGAAAATTGTAGGGGGACGGGCCCTCATTGGTCGACGCACAGTAAAGAAGAGACCTCAACAATTGAACGAAAGGTTGTAGCATTACTCAACACCCATGCGCATTTTGACCACAGTGGACACATTCCAACATTGAAGCAACACTTTGATGTCGATTGGTACTTACATCCAGACGATACCTTTCTGCAAACTCTAGCGAAGACAGCCGCAGTTCGGTACGGAATTGTATTGCCTGAACCTGCAGTCGCTGACAAGAACATTACTGACAATCAAATGCTTTCACTTGGATCCCTCGATTTTGAAATCCTTCATACGCCTGGACACACCCTAGGTGGATGCTGTTTACGGCTCATCATTGAGAATGAGGCGGATCATCTCTTCGTAGGAGATACGCTCTTTGCAGGCTCTGTTGGGAGAACAGATTTAGAAAACACCGGAGGTGATTTCAATGTACTCTCAAACAGTATTCGGACCAAATTATGGCCGCTGAATCCAGAAACAATTGTCCATCCTGGCCACGGCCCGCTAACAACGATAGGGCATGAAAAAGCGACCAATCCATTCGTTGGCGACGATGCCGGGGAAAGCGGTGTGTACACCTTTGGTAAGTACGCTTAACCAAGAAGGTTTGAAAGCGCATCTTGGAATACGGGCAAGGCCTCTTCCCAAGTTGCTACAATCCCGTAGTCAGCATGTTGGAAAATCGGTGCGTCCGCATCTTTGTTGATTGCTACGATATACTTCGAGGATCTCATTCCTGCGAGATGTTGGATTGCACCAGAAATTCCTACAGCGATGTAGAGATTTGGATTGACTGTTTTTCCTGTCTGACCAACTTGCATCGAGTGTGGTATCTCATCCCATGTATCGACCGCAGCACGTGATGCGCCTACCGCTGCACCTATCGTATCTGCTACTGCTTCGAGATGGGTGAAGTTGGAAGGGGAGCCCATTCCACGGCCACCAGAAATGATGATGTTGGCCTCGGAGACATCGAGACGAGCGCTAGCTCGTTGCATGACCTCTTGGACAGCAGTCTTGACATCACCTGATGCATCAACTACAGAAACCTCGTTTGAAGATCCTGAGGCAACTGCTGGGAAGACATTTGCTCGTACTGAAACGACTACATCGCCACTGACACTTACGGTCTGGTTTGCCTTTCCTGAGTAAATCGGAGAAGTAAGGTTGCTCCCTTCAATGGAAACAACGTCCTGCACAATCGACAACCCTCGTCGTGCTGCGAGTCGTGAACCAACATCCTTGGACCGCGCCGTTGCAAGACAAAGGATTGTTCCGGCTGGAATGGCACTGTCAAGTGCACTTGCCCAACCACTGCTGTCGTTTCCAGCGAATACGTCGGACTTGACAGCGATAACTTTTGACACACCATCGTAGGACGAAACACCATCTGCCATTGAAGCGTCAGTACAAGGTACGACGACAGTAACATCTCCACCCATTGCCTTTGCAGCACTGACTAGCTCTGCAGTCGAGGGGTTCACATTTCCTTTTGTTAATTCAGCGATTACGATCATATTTGTCATTTCATTCACCTCAGAGTACATTTGCTTCATCACGAAGAAGTTGGACAACTTGTGAGGCGGAAGAACCGCCTTCAAAGGTCTTGCCTGCAGGTTTAGCAGCAGGCATGGAGTGATTAGCAATGACGACAGACGACGACGGTGCTGTTGCAGTCATCAATTCGACTTGTGCCTTCTTTGCCATCATGATGCCTTTGACGTTCGCTTTTCGAGGCTTGAAATCTCCCTTGTCGCAAGAAATAACAGCCGGCAAAGGGACGCTTATTTTCGCAACACCAGATTCAACAGGCATAGAAACAGTGACATCACTACCGAATTCAGCTCCGATGACGTTTGAAGCATTGGACCATCCAAGACGTTCTGCTAGGCCTGGTCCGGTAGAACCTGCACCTGTATCGGCTGCGGACTTTCCACAGTAGACTGTGTCTGCACCAAGAGATTCAATGGACTCCCTAAGAACGGATTGAAGTGCATTGGAGTCGAGTTCGCCCCATGCATCATCCCATACTCGGACGATGTTGTCGACACCCATTGCTTTCGCGTCTTTGAGAATCTTCTCTGTTCCTGCGGCTCCGACAGTAAGTGCAGTTACTGTTCCACCTGTTGCTTCTTTGTGGCGAAGTGCTGTTTCAATCGCAAAGCCATCGTATGGGCTCATCTCCATCTTCACGCTTGAAAGATCTACACGATCTCCTTGGACAGCAATTTTTGCGTTTGTATCCGGGACTTGTTTGACCAATACGACGATTGTAGACATCTCTATCAATCCTCCCAGCGAGATGAGATTCATGAAGATTGGCTTTCAGCCGATATGAATTGACACCGGGAATCTGTCGTTGATGGCAACCTTTACAGGCCTCCGTTGGGCACGCCAATCTCCATGTCAGATGAGAGAAGAATTCCCGGGCCACCTAGTGAAGTTGCAGACACACTAAACCATTGGAGAGACCTGTTCCAACGAAAGCATACCGCAGATTTTGAAGCTTTGAAAGGGCTAACTGCAGCAGATACCCCAATCTTTTCGTTTCTTGTCGATTACGCAGACATTGATAGCGATGACTTGCTGAATTTGCGCTTTAATGAATTCCCAGAACAAACCATTGACTTGGCCAATGAGGTTCTACGATCGATGGCATCGGAATTCTCTGATGTTCGATGCGTCCTCAGACCGTTGTTTTTACCCGACGAGAAGTTGAAGGAAGTATCAAGCCTGAGAATGAGAAATCGGGGAGATATCGTTAGTTTGATCGTGAAAATACAAGATGTTGGCCCCAGAGTAGGATACCTGAAAAAAGCACTCTATACCTGTATTATATGCGGCCACCGTGAAGAAATCTCTCAACGTGTCGCTCGCGAGCGGAAACGACCCCACGGGCCCTGTCAAATCTGTTTAGATGATGCTGAACGAACCATTGGAGGGCCAGTTTCCTACGGCCTATACAAACATCTGGATTCCTTGCTTCAATTGACTGCAGAAGGTTCATTCTACCAGGACATACAGTATCTGAATGTCTATGATGTAAACAGCGGCTCGAATGAGCAACCAATTCAGATTATTATCGATGATGAGTACGTCGATGAATACCGAGAGGGGCAAACCATTCGAGTCAATGGTATTGTATACATCGACCCGATACCCGACAGAAACTTCGTAAAAGATACACGTCGAATTTTGCAGGTTCGAGCCATCAGCATTGAAGAAGTTTCATGATGTGATTTCGAGCATGGTCTCGTAGGCTTCTGGGTTGGCTTCGAAATGCTCACTGATTGACGATAAACCTGCTGCAACACCTGCTGCAACACCCATCTTTGCATCAAACGGATGGAGCGTACCATCCATCACTGCTTGCTTGAATGCATTGAGATCATCCCATGTGCTCGGTTCTCCAAATTTTGGATTTGGAGTCACTTGAATATGGCCAAATTCAGGAAGCACAACGTGTTGAGCGAGTTCGTAAACAGGCGAATGTTCGTCCTCAGGATCAAGGTAAGCTTTCTTCATCTTCTTTTGCACTCTTTCAAGCGTGTCGTGCAATAGAAGTGCTCCGTTTGGATCAGATTTGCTCATCTTATGATCGAAGGAATCCATCCGAACACCTGAGGCTTTGAGAGAAGAGAGAATAGGGGTGTGAAGGCATGTTGCCTTTTCCCAGTTCCACTTCGAAGCCATGTCCCGCATAAACATGTGAGCTTTCCTCTGATCCATTCCACCGATGGCAACATCGATGTCAAGTTCGAAAATATCCGCAGCCTGCATAGCAGGATAGTAAAACTTGGAAAGGTCATGGTCAGATGATGCTTCATCTCGACCCATAATGGTGAACGTTTTTCGCACCATAGGCAAGGTTGCACCCTTGGAGCATCGAAGTACGCGAGCCCAATAATCTCCAGAATCCATAAGTTGGCTTGCCCAATAAAACCGAAGTTGTCCCGGCCCATCGCCTTCTTCTGGATATCCTAAGAGGGCTCGGAATGTTTCTTCCATGTAGACCGCTGTCTTCTGGATATCTTCCATGTTTCCTCCAAACTTGTCGTTGACCCATGCGTGCCAGTCCGCCAAGAAAATCAAAACGTTCGCATCTGCTTCAAGCATTCTTTTCAGCTGAAGTGAGAGGACCTTCCAGCCAATGTGAGCCTTTCCGCTTGGTTCGAAACCAACATAGCATCGAATCACTCCATCTCCTGCCATCGAGGTTTTCTCAGCAAGGCAATCGACAAGATGTTCGATACCTACGCTCTCCTCAACATCTCCTATCATCAGATAGAGACGATGGCGATCTTCTTCAGAGAGTTCCTTGATTCGCTCATACCTCTCCTCAAATGGTCGGAGAAGAGTATCCTGATCCACGAGAACACCTCAAACAAGTTCGCTCAATTTCTTGACTTTCCCTTCCGAAGGAGGTACGCCACGTTCAATCATACCTTCCAATTCAGCAATCATTGTTTCAGCCTTATCGATGGTTTCTTGAGTAACTGTACTGCTCATCTCGATGGTTTTTCGAATCATCTTGATGGCTGACTTTGCCTTGGAGAATTTCTTGGCGTCTTCTTTGGCCTTGTCTCCGCGTTGTTTTGCAGTGTATCCTGTCGCTTCATCGAGGAAAGCGGACCAGCGGCGACGACTTTCCATTGCCTGCTCACGCCCACCTTCTGCTGAAAGGAACGCCTCAAGATCGGATCCTTTCAATTGAACTACATCGACCTGAAGTTTGCCCTGGTCGGTGTAACAACCTGAAATCTGTGACAGGAGACCGAACGATGCTTGAAACTCACCTTCTGAATTTGCTTGTACATTGTCAAAATGTTGTGCTGCCATCTTTGCTAAGCCTGCGTTTCCACCAATTGATTTTTCCAGACCTCGTTTTACTGCGAATCGCTCCATGTTGGTCCATCGGCACGGACCTCATAAGGCTCGCGAAGAACAAACCACCCAAAGAGTGGGGTTTTTCTGTCAGATTGCTTGGGCCAACTATGCGCACAAGGGCATTCTTCCTCATCCTGATTGTTCTTTTTGCACCGTTAGTAACTGCCTCGGAGGTTGGTTTTGGCAAAGAGAATTCATTGGAAATGCAGGGATTGAACATTCGCGCCGGAGAGGTTTCCCCTGGTGGTTCAAACATTCTGTTGGTAGGCGATGATGGATTTGTCCACATGATTTCGGCTTCAAATCCCGGCGAACGCAACAACGACCAAGCGATTGATAGCAGCAGATCCGCTCGGTTTAACGACGTTTCATGGCATCCTAATGGCGAAACAGCATTGATTGCAGGAGATTTAGGCGCCGCACTTCGCTATTCACTTAGTGACAATCGTATCGAAGCGGTAAATGGTGCTGGAATCGTTGGAAGCATAGAATTGAGCTCAACTTCTTGGCGAGCTGGCGGAGATTTGGCCTTCTTTGGTGCCAAAAATGGGAACATCTACAGTTTCAATGAAGGAGAAGGCATGATACAACTTGTGAATACCAAATCAAGTCAAATTACGGATATTGCATGCCACCTTGAGCAAAACATCTGCGTCGTCTCATCTCTAAATGATGGTCTTGCAGTCATTGATAGGACACGAGAAATCACATGGCTTGATGGAACATCAGACAAAACCTGGGTTGCTGTCGACTGCCCAGATGGAGATTACATCAAGTGTGCAGGTTTTGCAAGCGGGCGTCATCATGTTTCAATCGTCCTTGACATCCAAGATGCATCCCAATCAACAACTGGGAAAATCATGCAACTGGAAGAAGGTTCGACGGACTTCATTTCCACGAGTAGAGGTCACGATGGTACATCTCTCATTCATCTCGCTCCAATGGAATCTGTTCGATACAAACTTGATGTCGATGAGGTGTTTATGCATATTGAATCGAGTAAAATAACGTCGTTTGATCCAGAGATTGCAGGCCAGAGAATTGCATTGATGTGGGAAATTGGCGAAGACGATGGTTGGTTAATCACAAACGAAGGATTAATCCTCGATATTTACCCTACTTCCTCGAGAGAAAGTTTGGGTATTCTCGAAACCGTTACCTTTGCTGCTGTCGCTATCTCGGTACCGGGCGTCATCCTTGGCCTTATTTTCATGAACAGCCCATATTTACAACGGAAATACAGGCAACTGCGTGGCTTTGAAAAGAAAGACTGAGGAGAATGAACATTCTTTTTGTGTGCTAAGGTTCATGAGTTGGGTTGCCTCCCACGGTTTGAGGGAACTGAATGGAACCTTTCGAAGCCGTCGATTTTTACGACATCGAATCCTTGCTTACAGAAGAAGAAATAATGATCCGAGACCTTGTTCGTGAATGGGTCGATGAGGAAGTTATTCCGAAGATTGAACATGCCTGCGATGAAGGTATTTTTCTCGACGAGTGGCGTGTCGCCCTTGGTGAGATGGGCGTCCTCGGAGCTCCATTGAAGGGCTATGGGTGTCCTGGACTTTCCTATGTAGCATACGGTCTCATTTGTCAAGAACTTGAACGAGGCGACTCTGGACTTCGTTCCTTTGCCTCTGTTCAGGGGTCGCTCGCTATGTACCCGATTTGGGATTTCGGAAGCGAAGAACAGAAGAATTACTATCTTCCAAAAATGACTTCTGGAGAATGGATTGGTTGTTTCGGATTAACAGAACCTGATTACGGTTCAAATCCAGGTGACATGATAACGAAAGCCGAGGACAAGGGAGACCATTACCTCTTGAACGGTGCCAAGATGTGGATTACCAACGGTACAATCGCCGATGTTGCAGTCGTCTGGGCAAAACTCGATGGTGTCATTCGTGGATTTATTGTTGAAAAGGATGATGAAGGATTTTCCGCACCTGAAATGAAAGGAAAACATTCCCTCAAGGCATCAGTTACATCGGAACTTGTATTCCAAGATTGTAAGATTCCTAAAGATAGAATCCTGACTGGAGTAAAGGGTCTACGAGGTCCATTCT
>JACETE010000017.1 GCA_013911465.1 Candidatus Poseidoniales archaeon | reverse complement strand
AGTGTACACATAGTGCACACACTTGGAGTTCCCTCATCACAGTTTCCTGCAGTGTGAAGTTTTCGCGCCTGCTGCACCCCGTAGGGTCTGGATTCGTGTCTCAGAATCCATCTCCGGGCTATGTCTCCCAACACCCGTACGCGTCGATGGCTAGGAGGTCCATTACACCCCCTACAACCTGATACGCCGCAGACCCATCCTATCTTCACCCACAAACCGTTCCAGGCATTGTGGGCTATCCGGCCTTGTTCTCAGTTTCCCGAGGTTATTCCAGACAATAGGGCAGGTTATCCACGTGTTACTGAGCAGTATGCCGAGCCCCTAAGGCTCGCGACTCGCATGGCTTAATCGAACTCCAAAAGCGGTCGCCTCTGGCAGGATCAACCAGATTTCTCGTGTTTTGATCCCTAGAGTTGTTATCGCAATTAAATTAGCTGTCCTAAATTTCTTTGGCGAGGTTATGAGCACTTATCTCTTGCACAACAAAAAATACGTCATAATCTCTAATCACCTACCTGACCCTGAGCGAGCTCCATCCCGGAGGTTTCTCAGAATCGCAATTGCTTCGGCTTTCGTCGTTGGGTGATGGGAACCTTCACCGTCCGAAGACTCGGGTCCCAACGCCGTTCCCACCGACGCAAGCAACTCACCCACTCACCCCCCCTATATCAAGATACCCGACCGGAAATGGGCCGAAAGTCGCTCACTGCGAGCCAATCAATCGGTTTAATTGCCCTCTGAATCGCTTTGTGTCCAGAAGGCACCAAGTTGGTCCGGTTTCTGATTTGTTTGTTCTTCAGAACTCGATTCGATTTCCTCAATCTTCGTCTTACGTGTGTACTCTACAACTTGTGTTTCGCTTGAAATCAATGTAGCACCCTCATCATCTGATTCGATCAGCTCAATCGCATGATTCAACAATCGTTGAGCATCGCTGTAATTGGAAAGAGAATCTATGCCTGCACCTTGATAAAATTCATCTCGAGTCACAGCAGTGCCCCTGTCATCGAGTTGATCCAAATACCATTCGTAAATCAAGAGCCCGTCGTTATCAGAGTCCCAAGACATTACATCAAAGAGTTCCAGAGTAGGATAACCGTGGTAACTGTGTGAAGTTGCCACCCTCTTATCTTCAATCTCCAGAAGAGATTTCAAAGGCTCAAGATAACGTACACCTGCGTCATCACCACCGAAGCGAGCAATAAATCGATCATCTCCACTGATTCGAATAAAGAGGCTTATTGAGTAACGTTCCTTGACCAATCGAGATGTTGTATAATCAACATTGTTCCAACTCCATCCACCCCAACGAGTCGATGTTAGTGAGCGACGCATGAGCAACCGATTGTTTTGAACATCGAATTTGAGGATTGGACGCCGGCGATCCACTTTCAGGAGAATAACAGTTGAAACAACAAAAAGAATTACTCCCATAATGATTTCTTCTAGAATAATGACTTCAACAAAATCTGAGGAAAGGTAGGAATTACGTTCGGAAGAATTGTTCGTTGTTTGAACAATACTCAACTCCTCGCTGTACCCATCGTAAATTGGGACGTACAACTTTTCATTGAGAAAAGGATGGGTTTTGTCACTCACGTATTCGATCTCTTGGGAATCAGAGGATTCGTATGAACACCAATCAGGATATTGATGGTAGCTTCTTGCATAGAGATCATTTGAAGTAAAATTCAGAGGAAGAGAACGTTCTGTGATGTAAATTTCACATTGATACCAATCATCCACGACCACACCAATCACTACAAGAGAAGTGTCGAACCTGAGTGATTCCCAACGGTATACCTCCTCGTAGGAGTCGAAGGTTAGTTTGTAGTGATCATCTGCAGTTTCGATGCTTTTAATCTGCTCATTGTAATTGAAACCCCAATCATCTGCTTTGCAATATATTTCTCCGTCTCCAAATTCAAGAGTGTCCTCATCATAGACCCCTGGGCACGGTTCGTCTGACGATTGCATCGAGATGTTCGTGACCATCATTACCATTGAGACTGAGAAAAGAATCAATCCGATGAGCCCTATGGCTGAACCTGCGAGCAATGAAGGAATGTAGATCCCATCTGCCTTGAGCGCACGTACATCGTGCTCTTCAACTGCAAGGTATGTTGAATGATCACTTGTATCAATAAAGGGCGTATGAGGCTCAGTGAAGCGCATATAGCCACCTCAGGGCCTGTTTTATTTCAAGTAAGACCCTACTCGGCGCCAAAGAATTGTCGGAGCATTGGGTGCATTTCCATGGCTTGTTCTTTCTGAATCTGTTCATACGTTCTCAGAATAATACCAACAGCCAGCAAGAGACCTGTACCCGTCGCATTACCGACAGTACCTAACAAGTCGGCACCTGCTGCAAGTAAACCTACGAAAGCACCAGAGAAGTAGGTTACCGGAGGAATATAATTCTCCAGAATCTTCTCGAGGACCTTTGGATTCTTACGGAAACCAGGTATCTGCATTCCAGTCCGCTCGATCTGTTTGGCGACGTCTTTCGTGCCCATGTTGGTGGTATCAATCCAGAACTTTGCGAAGACCATGGAACCAACAGTCATGAGAACGACATAGAACACAACGTGGAGCATGATTTGACCTAAACTATGGCCAAACATATCCGATTGTTGATTCAGTAACGGAATCAGCCAATCGTTCACACCAGCAGGCATCGATGCATACCAAGCGAAACCACCGGATGCAGCGGTCTGACCCGGTTCATACGTACCGATATAATCCGACATTGAGAACCACCCCTGCCGACCTAATATCGGCGTCTGTGACATCGTGGGATGACTCCAGAACAAGAGAGAGAACATGTTGACGTTCGCAAGAAGTGCAGCCATCAAAATGACCGGAATGTTGGACGCATAGACCAATCGAATTGGATACTTACCACGATGGCCACGTACCTTTCCGTGAGTGAGTGGCAGTTCCAATTTACTTGATTCAGCATAAGCTACGACCAGGAACACAATGATACTCGAAACAAGAGCAATCACAGCATTCGGATGCGTCGCATCACCCAACAGGATCATTTCGAATCCGTTCAGTGAAATCATTTCACCATTGGTGGCCGTTCTAAACATGTAGAAAATCATCGGTAGAGTACCTGCAGGAGGGTTCTGGACGGAGTAGGCCAATCCTGCAGTAGTTGGAAGTGGAGACAACGTACCAACGAAGGTCGATTGTGCAACACCGGCTGCAATGAAGAGTGACATACCTGAACCAATACCCCACTTGCTGACCAATTCATCGAGTAGGAATACAAGGTACGAACCTGCGAACAATTGAGCAACGATAACGAAGTTTGCCCATCCAATTCCGTATTCATCGATGAGGAATTCAGACGGGTCAAGGAAACCGTAGGTCTGAGGAATCGATTCGATTGGGATCATGATGAGAACGAGAAGTTTCTGAACACCTTGGTACATGGCCTTGTCTTCGCTATTGGTAAGGTCGAGACGGATGATCTTAGCACCAGCAAACAATTGCATGATAATTGAACCAGTAACAATCGGTCCAATACCCAAGTGCATGATGGTACCCGAAGCACCTGCCATGATTGAACGGAAACCACTGAACAAATCCATTGCTTGTCCACTCAATCCGTAAAGCATGACGTTGGTCATTGCGAAGTAGATGATGAGAACGAAGGTGGTGGTCCACATCTTTTCGCCAAATCGAACGTGTCGGTCTGGCTTCGTGATTGCTGGGTAAACGTCGACGAAGCGACTTAGCGCATACAATCGGCTGCTTTGGTCACCGCTCCACATGAAACAGGTGAGGATTGCTGCAGCTCCGAAACCGAGTAGGAGTACACCGACCAGAAGGAATCCAACTGCTTCGTCGTACCCGCCCCATTTCTCTGGACGGCAATACCATACTGCAATGAATACGAAAATCAACCAACCGTACAGTTTCGAATAACGGCCAATGATTGGTAGTTGCTTCATTGAAGCGGGAAGATCACGTTGGAAACAGGCCATGACGTAGGCTACGTGCGCAACTGCGAGAACAATACCAAAGATGGCTGCATCTCGAGGAGCACCGGAGCCTGAGAGTTCATCCCATTGCCAATAGAAGAGAAGACCAAAGTAGAGTACACCAGTGAGAACAACACCGATTGGTACTGGCTTGTGTTTCATCTAGAGACCTCCTGTTCACTCTTCTTCCCATTCGTCCCAGTCGTCACCCTCTGCGAGGTTGACGGAACCGCCTGCTGCTTCGACCTTTTCAATTGCTGAAGCGCTTGCATTTGCGACTGTTACTGTGATTGCTGCGTTGATTCGGCCGGATCCAAGGAGCTTGTCAATGCCAAGTTCTCCGAGATTGATGCTGTCTTTTCCATCAACCATACCTTCGAGTTGGCTAACGTTGCATGTCACATGGACCGTACGTAGGGTAGGATGACGGTTGAAACCGTGCATACCCCAGTGACCTGGCATGTACTTGATTCGAGTCATGACACGATGCTTGTTCATACCTGCATTTCCACGGCCTCCACGCTTTCCTGCGCCTCGGCCAGCTTTCTTTCCACGACCGTGGTAACGGTTTCGTCCACGGTGTTTGTTTGCTTTTGTACCCATCATATCACCTCAAATCATTCTTTCAACGAGCGCCTTGATGTCATCGCCTCGAGAACCGAGTGCACCACCAACGACGTAGGATCGCTTGATTCCGCCCCATCCCTTTGCTCCTCGAGGAGGATGCAAACGGAAGACACGCTTCAAACCAGGAACATCTTTTACGGTTGCTTCATCGTTAACGATTGCTTTTGCAAAGTCTCCAATTGTTTTGTAATCGGTTTCTTCAGCAACAATTGCATCAGTCAATGGAGCATCGCCAATCATTCGACCACGCTCAGAAAGCATGGATTCAACGGTAGCAAGGTCAGCCTTACCCCACGTGATGTAGTCTTTGGCCTTGCGTAGCATACCGATGTACTGATCGTTTTCAGGGATGATAACAGCATGGTTGACTTTTGTCAAGTTGAGGTAAGACATTGTCTCACGAATGGACCGCTCAACCCCGACATTGCTTCGTGCACGAACTACGATGAAACTCACTTCAAAACCCTCCCTGTGTTGATGAACAAGCGTTCTCGCTGTTCGTTGCTAATCCGTGTTGTGTTTAATGTTTTGAGGGCATTAAAGGTCGCAGCAGCGTAATTGATGGTTGTTCGGGTTTGACCCTTGGTTCGTGATAGAACGTCAGTAACCCCTGCGAGTTCGAGAACT
Source organism: Candidatus Poseidoniales archaeon (assembly GCA_013911465.1). Classification (GTDB taxonomy): domain Archaea; phylum Thermoplasmatota; class Poseidoniia; order Poseidoniales; family Poseidoniaceae; genus MGIIa-L2. The sequence goes on along the minus strand of JACETE010000017.1, from coordinate 17,230 downwards.
TTCTTTCCGGTTTCACCGATAACAAGCCCCTTACCCTTTGCAGCAGGCATGAGGGTTACACGAGTCGAAGCAGATCGTCCGTTGACCTTGATTGGGACGGAGGTTCCAGGACCTGCAGAAGATTCCCAAGAACCGTTTCCACGTTGTACGTTGATGAGATTCAACTTTGCTGCAACGATTGCCTTCTGGATAGCATTGGATACTTCCTTTGCCTTGGCCATTGCAAGTCCAACGTAGCCGTTGCGGTTACCCACACAAGCCATGACGTTGAAACGAACACGACGTCCACTGTCAGTCATTCGTTGAACCATGTTGACATTGATGATTTCATCTTCCAACTCTGGAAGAAGTGCATCGACAATTTCGACTTCACGGATTGGAAGACCACTTGCGAGGGCATCCTCGTATGTGGTGATGATTCCAGCGTAGACCATGTTGCCCAAGCGAGTGCGAGGCGTCCAGTTTCGAAGATTGTTGATCGCATCGGATTGAGCGCTACGACGTCGACGTCGACCACCTGTTTCTTCAGCTTCTTGTGGAGCGTAAGCAAGAATCATACCAGGTGCTTGCTTGATTTCTGTTGTTTCTTCTTCTGTCATCAGTAGGCCCCCTCAATGGATGCTTTTGTTGTTTCAATAGCGCTTGCGACACTGTCATCGATGTGTTCACCGTTGATTCGGTCGTCGCTAGGTAGAATTTCTTCGCTGTGAGGCACGTTCAGTCCAGCCTCGACCATGCCACGGAGAGCGGCAAAGACTCTGCTTCCTGGTGTGCTTGCTGCAAGACCAATGTCGAGAACTGCATCCTCATGTCCAGCTGCGAGTGCAGCCTTTCCGAGTGCAAATCCTACGAGGTAAGAAGCAGGAACAGATTTCTTGGACATGTTGTCTGGCCACGAGAATTTCTTGACAAGATCGTTACCAGTAACATTGAGTGCAACTAAGTCGCCTCCTGCAGCCCATGTAACCAGTTGGCATGAAGTTCGAGTGTTTGAGACACGAACAACTGCACGAGGTTGTTGGCTGCGTAGAAGACGTAGACGTCGTCGGTAGTCCGTTAGACCAGCTTTGCGTCGGCGTAGAACAGATCGTCGTCGATTTCCTTGCATCAGTTGTCACCTTCCTTGAGTTGGACACCTTCAAGTGTCATCTGAGAGCGCATGTGGGCAATAGAACGGTAAGAACCACCCTTTGCCTTGAGGTAGTAGCGTCGGTATTCCGATGCAGTAAGTTCCTCGGATTCACGCAAATCTTTGAGAGCACGTCGTTGGGAGCGAATGGTTCGCATCCATCGATTCTTGCGAGGGTTACGAGCATTTGCTGTACCTGTACGCTTTCCTTGACCCTTTTGTCGCCCCTTGCGTCGTTGTTCAAGACGGGCACGAGCACGGACACGGGAAGTTCCCTTGACAGCCTTCGCACGAATGAGTCCTTCTTCGATGAATTCACGGATGTCATCTGCTTGAACAGATGATGCGATTTCATCAATATAGTCTGGATTGATCCAAACACGGTTTTCACCGCACCCAAGAATCTTAGCAGCGAGGCGCTTTTGATTGGTGAGTTGCATCAGACATTCCTCCTTCGATTCAAAACACGAATACCCAATTCATCAGCACGGGCGTGAATGTTCTCACGCTTTCGGCCACCAACGGTTCGGCCAACACGGGCCGCTTGAGTTTCAGGATCGATGGATTCCAAATCGTTGAGGTTGTGGACCATGACTTCTTGGAAACCGGATGGGTGAAGACCACGAGCGGACGCAACCTTGCCGTGTCCAACTCGTACGAGGGAACCTCGATACTTGTAGTTGCGACGTTGCTTGTTGTCCATTCCGTGCGGAGCTCTCCAACCGGAACGAGACAATCGCTTGTATCGGAACCACTCAGTTCGACGGAAAGATGGAGTCTTCTTCTTCTGTGCTGCACGAAGTGCAAGTGCTTCTTGGGTTGCTTCATCGAGGACTGGCTTTTGCTTTGCAACATGCCCTTCATCTTCGTCATCATCCCAGTCATCATCTTCTTCGAAGAAGTCATCATCGTTTTCTTCTGCATCGGATGAAGCCTCTGTTTCTTCAACAGGTGCATCATCTTCTTCAGCAGCACCTGCAAGGCGCTCGATGAGATCTGCCTTCTTTCCAGAGACAGGAAGGCCTTGCTCCTTGAGCAAATCCTTGAGTTGTGCTACGGTCATACTTTCATAATCGTCTGCCATCTTTCATCACTCCTTGCTGAGACGGTAAATCCCGTCTTGGAAAACACGTCGGTCTCGCTTCTTGACCGTAGTACAACGTTCAATGTTCGCTGCGGTTTGACCGACGTTCTCTTTGTCGATTCCTGATACAGTGATCTCAACCTTGTTGCTGACTTTGACATCAACACCAGGCAAGATATCTGCAGATCGTGGAACTTTCTCTCCGAAGTAGTTGTTGACGACGAAGTTGTTTCCTTGTACCGCCAACGTCATTGGGAAGTGAGAGTAGAAGGCTTTCAAATGGTATGTGAAGCCGTCTGTTACCCCCTTGATCATGTTGTTCAAGTGGGCGTTCCATGTTCCTGCCATGGCCTTGTCCTTTCGGCGAGGAAGATCGGTTCGTACGATGAGACCGCCTCCATCTTGAAGAATGTCGACTCGAGAAGAGACGAAGCTTCGTGAGAGAGTTCCGTTCGGGCCTGCAATGGTGACGACGCCATCTTCGCTGAGTGTGGCTGTGACGCCTTCAGGGATGGTTACGTTGTGTTCGATTCTGTCGATTTTTACCATGCTTTTCACCTCAATATACGTAGGCAAGCAACTTGCCACCGATGCGGGCGTCCTTCGCATCGTAGTGGTTCATGACGCCGGAATTGGTCGTTAGAATGAGAAGACCAAAGTCCTGAGCAGGAAGATAACGTGTCTCCCACTTTTCGAATTCTTGTCGACGAACGCTGTGTCGTGGCTTGACGGTACCGCATCGGTTGATGGTTCCGCGAAGTTGGACGACGAAGGCGTCGCCTCGGCCGTTCTCAACACGTGAGAACTCTCCGATGTAACCGGAGGTCTGCATAATGTTGAGTACGTTTCCAAGTAGTTTGGAGGCTGGTGTCAATTCAACATCGAATTTACCAGCTTGTTCTGCGTTGAAAATCTTGACGAGTGCGTCATTTAGTGGATCTAATTGCATTCATATCACCTCAGTTCATTTTCTTGAAGCCAATCTCAGGCCCAACGTCTCGGAAGCATTGTCGGCAAAGACGTAGTCCGTGTCGTCGAATCATTCCTCGGCGTCGTCCGCATCGGCGACATCCAATTGTTCGTCCCATGTATTCTCCATGATCTCTTGCCATCTTCATTCCTCCATGATATTAATTCCAAAGTTCGATTTGAACCATTCCATCGACTCTTCGCGAGAGACGCCATGGCCCTTTCCAACCTTGCTCTTTGCCTTTCGACGTCGGCTGATACGGTGGCCTGGTCGTTCGAGAACGACGTTGATGTCCATACCGTAGATTCCGATGTCAGGATCGTACTTCTGTTCAGGGAAATCCGTGTAGTCACGAATTCCAAAGGAGAGATTGCCTTGTGCATCAAAATTCCAGTTCGGAATTGTGTTGTCACGAACCCAAAACGCATTGGTCAAGAATTCCTTGATTGTAGTCTGGTCTCGCATGGTTGAACGGCATCCGATAGGTGCTCCTTCACGGACCTTCAGATCACGGTTCTGAATCTTACCAAGGGTTCGCTGCGGGCGAACTCCAGTAACCATTTCGAGAACATTTTCAGCGTTGACCAGACGGTCACCACCTTCACCAACACCAATGTTGACGCAAACCTTTGTGATTCGAGGTACGCTCATTGGATTGATTGTTTCGCTCAAGCCTTCACCTCCATGAGTGGTATGCTGGCGTCGCCAATAGCAAAGACGTTGACTTCAGTGGTACCGAACTCATCGAATGCTACTTCGTTTGGCATGCTTGAGCGCTTCTTGATGTATTCCTTCATCGAAGCCATTTCGCCGACGTGAGTACCACCGATGAGGTAGCAACGTACGCCTTCTTCGAACTTGATGTGATCGATGACTTCTTGGCTCGGAAGAGCTAGTTTGAGTGAATCACCTGTGTTGTATTTCTTTGGCTCGTCAACAATGATGTTTCGTCCATCGTGGAGATGAATTTGTGTTTTTCCACCTTTGATTGAGGTCTTGCCTTCAACACGAACGATCTTCCATGCTGCTTCTTCAGCAGAGATTCGGACGTAGCGCAGGCGACCGTTTGCATCAAGCATGCAACGGAAATGTTCGTCTCCAAGGGAGAGAACGTCCATAAGGCCAACGCCACGGCGAGTATCCTTACAGACACGGCCATCGACCTTGACGAGTTCCTTGTGGACAATGTATCGGACTTCACGGGAACTTTGTGCTCGGCCAAGAACATCACGTACGATGAGGTTGACTGGCATGCATCGCTCTAGAGAATGACCTCCAGGGCTTGGGCGAGTTACCCAAATGGTGGTCTTACGTGGAAGTGGCCAGCTTCGTGGCATGGCCAATCGCTTCAAGTGACTGCTGCTACCCATATTCTTCAACTCCTATCCTCGGTCAACTTCTGCATTCGCAGTTTGTCCGTTTCGTCGAGCTTTGTTACGACGACGTTCGAGGCATGGACCGGGACTGCCTCTTCTCTGTTATCAGACTTGGATTGTTTTGCACCTTCAATGAGGATACGACCGTTGTTGGCATCGATACCAATCACAGGACCGGTCAATGGTTCAGCCTTACGCTTGCCACCGTGGCGCTTGCCACCGTGAGAGAAATCTCCACGGATGACTCGAACGGTGTCACCTGCACGGACTGTAACGGATCGAACTCCTGCAAAGCGCTCATCAGGCTTGTCGAGTTGCAGACGTGCTGATACTCGCTTACGCTTGGTGTGCATTGAGGCATTGTACTGCGCCTTGCGCTGCTTTCCTGGTTTACTTGACTTGACCATTCTTCTTCACCTCATACAATTTGCTTTGCTGTTGCAGCGATACGAGGCCAGCGTTCTGCAGCCTCACGTGAAACTGGTCCTTTGATATCGGAACCTTGGACTTCACCTTTGAGATTGGTAATCACGCAAGCGTTGTCTTCGAATTGAACCCATGTTCCGTCTGCTCGGCGGAATGGACGACGTTGTCGAATAATGACAGCGTTGAACATCTGACGACGGGTATCTGGAGTACCTTTCTTGACGGAGACCTTGGTCATGTCACCAACGCCACCGGCGGGGTATCGGCGCATAGTACCACCGAGTTTGATGACGTTGACAATCTGGACGATCTTTGCGCCAGTGTTGTCAGCAACGTGCAAACGAGCCATGGTCGGAAGACCACGTGTTTGTCGACCTGCAATTCCACGCATCAGGCTTCACCTCCGGTCATTTCAATAACACAGAATGAAACTGTCTTTGAAAGTGGTCGGCATTCCATGACACGAACTGTGTCACCAATGTCAACATCGCCAATGCAGCTTGGAAGGTGAGCGCTAAGAGCACTGGTTCGCTTCTCGAATCGCTCGTATTTCTTCATGTATCGTACATTGTTTCGCTCGATTGTGATGGTCTTTTGCATACCGATTCCCGATACTACGCCTTCGAATACCTGTCCACGCAAGCGCAAGCTTCCGTAGAACGGGCAGTTCTCGTCGCCATCCCATTCACCTGTTGGTCGTTTTACGTCAATTCCGATGTCTCGCATCTTCATGCCTCCTTGTAGTTGCGGCTCATACGATCTTCAGGTCGTTGCCGCAAGGACGACCCAGAAAGGACGGTAGTACCGTCATTGAGTGTAAATTGAATTGCTGCCTTTCCGAAAACACGCTCATGGCCGTTTTCAAGAATAGTAAGCGTCTTTTGTGTTTCATCGATGACGTTTCCAGAGCGTCCGATGAGCGTTGGGTCGGTAGACTCAACGACGGTCAACAGTTGACCAATCCAGGTTGTGTTCATTTCCGTCATTTATCTCACCTCCACATTAAATCCGTTATTTCGTAGTACGTTTGCTGCCTTCTTTTTGTGATCGCCTTGCAGTTCAATAATTCGACCTTTGACAGTTCCCCCGGCAGCGCATTTGTTTTTGAGTAGTTTTGCTAATTCGTTGATGTCGATGGCGACGTCGTCAATTCCTTCCACTTTGGTTACGATTTTTCCGTATCTCCTTCTGTCTGTGGATAAGATTGCTCGTTGTTGCTCCTTTGCAATTTCTTGGCAGATGCACAGTTCGTCTGGTAAACCGCATACACCACAAATTGCCGCCATAGTCGTTCATCACCTCGTGTTCATTCAGTTGGTCCCAAGATGGGTTTTGATTCGTGCAATACTTCGTCGAGTTGCTTTGTAAGCACCCATGTTGGATGGTGTACCACCAAGCGCCTTTTCGGCTTGAAGTTGGAGAAGTTCATCTTGCAACTCGAGCAATCGAGCTTCAAGTGCCTCACGGCTCATAGCTGAGATGTCTCGGTTTCGTACGTGACTCACTCTTCCACCTCCGCTGCAGGTGCATCGCCTTCTCCGCCTTCTGCTTCACGGATCTTCAATTCTTCATTGGAGAAGATGGAAATCTCGTGTGGTAGACGAGTGTTGGCTCGCATGATTTCAACGGTGACACCAATAGTTCCGAGTTTGCGGACTGCAACTGCGTAACCCTTGTCCATGTGTTGAAGTGCAGTTTCACCACAGTACTTGACGTGACCCATGATGAATTTCTGAGTTCGGTTACGAGAACCTGTGAGTTTACCAGCAACTGTGACGATTACGCCACGTGCACCAGCGGACATGATGTTCTCTGCAGCACTGTTCCCTGCACGACGGTAATACCATCCACGTTCGAGAGCAGATGCAATCTTTTCAGCCATGACTTGTGCGTTAAGGGTTGAATCTGAGGACTTGATTTCCTCGACCTTGAGTTGCGGTTCGAACAAGTCGAATTCGCTCTTGAGTCGGCTTTCAAGTTCCTTGATGATCTTTCCTTTTCGTCCGATGACCAGACCGGGTCGCTCTGCGTGAACAGTAACTTCGGTTCCGTTTGGAGTTCGCTTGATGTCCAATCCACCAAAGCCAGAGCGCTTGGTGTTCTTCATCAAGAATTCCTTGACAAGGTGGCGCTCGACGTTGCGGTCGACAATTGCTTTGATTGTACTCTTCTTACCTGCCATAATCGTTCACCTCAGAAGTCATCCTCCAACTCGTCGTCGGTTGCGGTAAAGTCCTCGAGGAAGATCTCGAGATTTACCTGATAGTGGTTGCTTGGTGTTGCTCGTCCACGAGCACGTGGAATCCATCCTCGACGGATTTGACCACGGTGTGCTGCTACGTGTGTGATTTCCATTTCTTCTGGTTCGACATCGTCATATTGGTGACGAGCGTTTTCCATAGCACTTTGAATGAGCTTGATGAATGCACGGCTGGCCTTAACAGGGTATCGACCCGGACCAACCTTGCCCTTTCGGTGTCCAACCATTGACGGACCAGATCGCTTTCGTCGCTTGTTACCGCTTCCCAATCGGTATGGGACTGCGGTGGCCTTGCGACGAATGTCAGCACGGTCTGAATCAATAAGAAGTACTTCATTGAGGAAGTTGACTGCTGCTCCGGCACTCATACCCTTGATCGCACGAGCGACTTCGAAACAGTGCTTGACGTGCATGTCAACATTGACAGCACGTGCTGTTGCGAGTCGGCTTCCTTGGAGAAGTTGGGTGTATCCACGTTGTGGGAGTTGTCGACGCTTTGTTCGACGGTCCATGTTTCGCTTGTTGCTCATCATTTTCACCTCACTTCAATGGTACGTGCTTCGATGAACGGGTAGCACCAACACCCGGCCCACTGTGGGCAACTCCACGTCGTGTGATTGCGAACTCACCAAGATAGTGACCAATCATTTCAGGCTTGACGTCGATCTCAACAAAGTTTTGACCGTTGTGGACTGCGATGGTCTTTCCAACGAATTGTGGAAGGATTGGCATGTCACGGCGATGTGTACGAATTGTGTTTGTCTTGCTTCGTTCAACTCTGTCGATGAACTTTAGATTCTGTTCGGAGAGACCACGGAGGATAGAGCGTCGAACACGAGAAGGAAGAAGACGAGCGAGATACTCATCGGATCCTTCCTCAGGGAACATTGGCATGTTGGCCAATGTATCAACATCGTATCCACGATAGGTGAATTCCTTCTTCTGGCGAGCCGTTGTCGTTGAAAGTCGCTTACGTGCCTTTCGTCGACTGGCCTTTGGGGTCATGAATGACTTCTTCTTTTTACGTCCCATACATCAACACCTCATACTCTCTTGCCGCGACCTCGTCCCGTACGGCGTGGGGCAATCAATCCAACCTTAGCACCAGGCGGTGTACTTCGAGCAACCGAGTTTGGTCCGTGGACAGCTTGGTGGTTTCCACCACCGTGCGGGTGATCCACGGGGTTCATGGCAACACCGCTGACATGCGGGAAGAGTTTACCACGAGCCTTGGCCTTGTAGTGAGCAGCACCTGCTGTTCGCAGAGGCATCTCGTCACGGCCATGACCAGCGAGCACACCAATGGTGGCTCGGCAGGTGCCTGGAAGTTCCTTTATGGAACCGGATGGCATTCGAATACGGACCTTGTCGCCGAGTTTGGCTTCAACGGTACATGAGTTGCCCGCAGAACGAGCAACCTTTCCTCCATCACCTGGTCGAAGTTCGACGTTGTTGATGGCGGTTCCTTCAGGAATCTCCGAAAGGAGAGTGATGTTTCCAGGACGGAGGGATACATTGTCACCGATGGCAATCTTGCTGCCGATAGCAACACCCTCAGTCGCTACGACGAGAGTTGTGTCGCCGTCTGGCAACTTGACACGGGCCAATGGAGCGGTGTGAACGGGTGAATGCACCAATTCAGTAACTTCACCAACCACGTCCATATCACGTGGCATTCTGTTTGCACCAGGGAATCGGTGGCTAGACACACGATACCTTGGTGATGATCCTTTACGCTGTGCACGAATTCTCTTACCCATGGTTCCTCACCTCATAGAGCTCCCAGACGCATTGCTGCATCTTCTGCGTCGTAGCCTTCTGCTAGACGAACACTTGCATGCTTTCCATGCTTGGTGTTGCGAACATTGACGGCTGCTACTTCAACTTCGAAAATTGTTTCAACTGCTCGAGCAATCTGCTTCTTTGTAGCAGCTCGTAGAACGATGAATTCGAGTCGGTTTTCAGTCGTACGTGCTTCCATGGTCTTTTCAGTCAACCACGGCATGATGATAACGTCGTATGCATCCATGATATCACCTCAGTTGAGAGCCTCCACAGCGTCCTTGGTAAAGACGGTCAGACGACCAACATCGCCACCAGGGGCGAGGTCTTCTGCGCTGAGATCCTTGGCGGCGACAACATCGACACCAGGAAGATTGCGAGCTGCTTGAGCAAGACCCGCTTTCTCCTTGACGACCAGAAGTAGGGACTTTGGCGTCTTGTGAACTCGGCCACGCATGGTTGCTTTACCTGCACGGATTTTACGGTTTGAGCGGGCACGATGTAGATCGTGTCCAAGCCCAAGTTCGTTGAAGATTGCGATGACCTTGCGGGTTGCAGAGCCGTGGCTGAAGGTTTCAATGCTGTATTCCTCAGTCTTCCCATCAACAGTCTCGGTGTAGTTACCGAGAACGATTGGAAGGTGTTCAACGGATTCATCGAGTTGATGACCACGTGCAACGACACGTTCCATGTCAACTGTTGCTGAAAGTGCAGCATCACGAGCCAAACGGCGTTGCTTGGAGTTGAATTTTCGAGACCAGTCTTTTTCGACCTTAGGACCGTGAGCACGACGACCACCCAATGTGTGAGGGTTTTGTGCAGCACGACGTTGTCCAGTTCGACGCATGATACGAGAGACACCTCGTCCCTTACCCCACCATTCGACAGAGTGCTTCATACCTGCCATAGGTCGGCGCTTACCGACGTGTCGTCGAGAACCGTAGGCTTGTCGACGATTTGCTCGGCTGGATGCAACTGCATCACGGACCAAGTCTTCACGAACGGATTGACTGAATGAGTCTGGAAGGGTGACCTTTGATCCATCTTCAACACTGATGTCGAAGACGCTCTGAAGGCGACCTGCGTCCATCTCATCTTGGGTGATGTTGTTACTGATGTTTTTGACAGCTACCTTCATGTTCAGGCCCCCTGCTTGCTACGTGTACTTACGTAGGTGATTTCGTACGGCTGTGGTTCCTCGTTGGAACGCATAGCATCACGGAATCGAATCAAACGCTTGGCAGGTCCTGGAACGCTACCCTTGATGAGGATGTAATCGGAGTTGACTTCACCATAGTGAAGGAATCCACCAGCAGGTGTGATGGTGTGTTCTTCAGGATTTGCGATTCGTAGAACACGCTTGTTGAACTCAGTTCGCTGATGATATCCGGTTTGTCCACCTTGACGGATGGTCTTTCGAACGTATCCTGTTCCGAAGTCACCCATGTTACCGTGTTGTCGGCGCTTCTTTGAGTTCTTGTGCGATTGAAGTTTTCCACCAAATCGTCGGATAACACCTTGCCATCCGTATCCCTTGGTAACTGCGACGATATCGGTCATTGCACCTTCTTCAAACGCATCAGTGAAGGAAACTTCCTGTCCGAGTCGTTCTTGAGCGAATGCCAGTTGATCGCTTGCTGCACCGCCATCAAGTCCAACTTCCATAACTTCAGGGACCTTTGAAGGAGACCCTGTAACGTTGGATGGTTGTGTTGCAACGATGAGGCGAACTTCGCAGAGGTCTTGCTTTCCAAGATTCTCAAAGTGTTCTTCTGCATCGTGATTCTTACGGTTCGATACTCGGTCAAAAATTTCTGGGAATGAATCTGTGAGGGTTTCTGCATCAACCCATACTTCGCCAGCTGCTTGCTTGCCGTAAGGGGTCATTCGATAACCACGGACACCAAGAATTCGCATCTTGGGCACCTCGACGACGGTTACAGGGATTCGAATCTCCTGTCCGGCGCTGGTTGATCGTGGATTGAGGTCACGGGCAAGGACGTGTGTCATTCCTGCCTTCCAACCTGCAAATCCTTGCATTCGTACTTCGCTTGCGTCACTGGTCGGCCATGACTTGACGTGACCAAAGGGTCGACTGGCCCGCTTACGCGGGCTAAACGCCATGCTACCTCGACGTGGGTGGTGTCTTTTTGCCATTTTGGGCTCCTCCATTATTCTACAACACAGAGGCTCCGTGGAGCGTGCGAGGGCTCTTCAGGCCGGGAGTAGCCGTGACACAGAGCGCCATTTCCACGAACGGGAAACAGTGCCAGCGGGTTCCATTCGGATTGCCCAACGTGTCTGGCTGCTCACCCTTAGAGCAACCTTCCGACTTTCCACCCCTATATGAGTAGTTCGGTATACAAGGCGCCTCAAATACAACGACGTCGGCTCGGTTTAGCCTTGGCACATCATCCTTTTGAACCCTCGACTTTTTCCTTGAATCATGCCTGTGTTGCACCACCCATTTCTCCGAGATGGGATTGAGGCAAGAGGCTACCAAATCGAAGCAACGCAAGCCTGTATTCGTTGTTCGACGTTGTTGGTAATGCCAACAGGATTTGGTAAAACTGCAGTCCAATGGAACTGTATTGCTGATGCACTGGAGTCTGGCATGTCAAAAATTGTCATTACTGCGCCGACGGTTGGTTTGGTGGAACAACAACGGAGAATGATTCTCGAACGTATTCTCATCGACGAAGATCACGTTCGGACGTACACCGGCGGAGATCGGCCTGCAAAGCGTGGGACAATATGGGGAGATGCAACCATCATTATCGCAACACCTCAAGTTATTCGAAACGATGTGGATTCGGGACTAATTCATCTTGGTGACGTTGGATTGTTGATCATCGACGAAGCACATCATGCAAAAGGTAATCATGCCACAGGTCAAGTCGCAGATCGCTATCAACGTCAAGCCAAAGTACCGTGGTTGGTCGCTGCTACTGCAAGCCCAGGTTCAACACAACGATCGATTGAGCAACTATGGAATCGGTTAAACGTGAAACGAATTTACGTTGCCAAACGAGAAGATGACTTGCTCAAACCATACGCTGTGGACATGAATGTTGCAACGATTCGGGTAATGCTTGACTCAACCACATTGGCCCTCCTTGAACCGTTAGAAGCGCACCAGTTTGAAGAGACTGATGCCTTGAAACGCCAAGGATTCCTTGCACCTACTGAGCACTTAACTGCAGGACTTATCGAGGAAGCTGCTCAGCGTGCGAGTGTTGCCATTTCCCGCCGTGACCCACGGGGGTATGACGCAGCCCGGCGCATCTCAGATGTCCGACGAATGCACATGTTGCTCGATTTGTTGAAGACCCAAGGATTGCGTTCAGCACGCTCCTACCTCGAACGCGCAGACGAACAACGCCGAGAGGGCGAACGATCGACAAGCCGTTTCCTCAAGAAACAAGTCATACACAACTTCCGACAGTCGGTACAAGAGATGGACGAATGTCACCCAAAATCTGGAATTGTTCGCCAACTTGTCCAGGAGCACTTGGAACAAAATCCAGACGAGCGTATCCTCATCTTTAGCGAATACCGGGACACAGTAGATCATCTCGTGAACGATTTGAATCAAATCGAAGGTGCGATTGTCGATCGTTTCATTGGTCAAAGCAAACGTGGAAAACGAGAGGGGATGTCGCAAAAGCAGCAACTTACACAACTGGATAAGTTTCGAAATGGAGAAATGAATGTGCTTGTAGCAACATCGGTTGGCGAAGAGGGGTTGGATGTCCCTTCTGCTTCCATGGTCTTGTTTTACGAGCCTGTATCCAGTGCAATACGTGCTATTCAACGAAGGGGTCGAACCGCTCGAGAACGAAGTGGATCGGTTCATGTCTTGGTTGCAAATGATACTCGAGATGTTCATGTTCTTCATGCTTCAAGAAACCGCGAGAAACGAATGCACAATGTTCTGGCAAGAATGCGCTTAGAAACTCCGATTGGTTCATTTGAAACTCGAAAAGAAGGGAACTTGTTGGAATTCGAAGTTTCAGTGGATGACATCAAGATGCCATCGTTGACATTCTTGAAGGATGAACGCTTACGACTAAAATCTATAGAAGAGGTTGCTGAGGAAGAAAAAAATGCTTCGAAAGAAGCGAAAACTAAGATCTCCAAACAACCCGAGTTGCACACGCGTTCTCGTTCACAGAAGAGCCTCTTCGAATTTGAAGAAGATTCAACGGACCCTTGGGATCCTGTCCTTGATGGACGTGACATCAACCGCCAATGATCATTGCACGGGTTCGGAGTTGTGCAAGACGGTCAGGGAAGTGACCGAGAGCGAAAGCTACCAATTCAGCAAGGTGGATAACAGGGACAGATGTATCCTTTCCAGTTACTTTGCCAGCCTTTACCTGATATGAATCAAGATTTGCGTGTGAAATCGTGCATGCACTTACAACGAGTTGTGCTCCGTTTGCCTTGGCTTCAGAAAGAACACTTGCAGTCATACGAAGAGCAGTCTTTTCGTTGGTCAACAGACTTGGTGATCCAACACTTTGACAACGAGCATCGTATCCAACAGGAGTGCCACCCAAAGCAGTAATCAGATCTTCGAGATAATGAGGGTTAAACGGGTCATCTTCTCCACAGAATCCTTCGCGTTGCATGTAAGGTCCGTAGTATGCAGCAACCTTCATGTTCAGGGGATTGAGAACCAATGCCTTGACCTTGTCCAATCCAATTTCTTCAACGAGGAGGTGCAAGAGGTGGCGGGACTTTGCTTCACCCGCATACTCAATCTTTGATGTTCGAGCGATGAGGTTGTTCAGTTGTGAAGCAAGTACAGGGTTTGCATCCATGGTTGCAGCAGTATCACAGTGTATGCTATGGGAAGTGGCACAGGACGTCATGATGTCCAATCCCTTTTCTTCCGCTAGAGCAAGATTCCTTGCTGCAAGTGCGTGTTGAAGACGAGGCGATGCTTGTCGAATGATGTTTCCACCGTCCGAGGTTGCCTTTGGAAGTTCAATCAACTCAATTCCAAGGGTCTTGCAGAGCGGTTGAATGCAGTCTTCAACTTCCATCATTGCCCCTCGTGCAACGTTCCCGGGATAGTAAGCTACCTTCATCTAAACACCTCAAAACCGTTGATCAAGTTCATTGAACAAACTAACCACTTCGTGATGGCCTTCGACTTTACCGTTGAACATGTTAGGGATTTTTCCAACACCTGCTGGCGGGAGTAGAAGTGCTTGCAGGCTTCGAATAGGAGGTCCACCCGTTCGTGTGAATCCAAGCATCATCCGAGCAGAAACTCCGGAGAAAACGTTGGATACAAGACCCAGGGGGCCGAGAACTTGTCTGTACAGCGTTGTCTCGTTGAGTTTACCAGACCACTTGACAGAACGCCCGTACCACTTGACAAGTCGGCCGTGTTTTCCAGCATTCTTGTATTCGCTTAGGAGTAGGCTTCGAGCATCGTTGAGTGTGTCTGCAAGCGCTGCACCAGCAACACCATGCCGCGCAATTGAGGCTGAATCTGCCTCGTTCCAAATGCCACCCTTTCCTTGCAGAGAGGCCATCAGTTGTGAACGATGCTTGGCTGAAGTACGTGGATCGTTAATTCGAATCCAGCGTTGAAGATGAATACCTGGACCTTCATAATCGGTATCGAAATCAACAGTATCGGACATTCCGTGGGCAAGCATGTGACTTGACACTGCATTCATTTGACGAAGGGCAAGAGCCGTCTCGGATGCGAGAACTCCAACCGCTTGTCCACTGAGCAAACGCTCACCTTCACGGGGATCGGCTTGCATCCAAGGCTTTGCCTTGCTTCGATTCTCTTCGAACTTACGGGTATCGACGATAAGGTCACGAATGACTGGATAACCTGGAAGTGGTTCAATCTTGAGTTTACCATTGGAGACGAGGTCTCCAACGCGAGCAACATCGGCCAGAACTACACGACCGTTTGCTCGTACTCCAGTTGTTGCAGTAGCGCCTACGACGCCACGACGGAATGCAAAGCTCCCATCAACATCTCGCTGGAATGTCATGAAGAGGTCTTCAAGGGATGCAGATGCAGGGACTGCTGTTGCGACAACGTCCCATCCGCGCTCACCTTGAGCAGGACAATAGCGGAACAATTCCAACTCTACTTGGATTTCTGTAGCATCGATGATACCTGGTGCAAAGTCTCCTTCGACAACGTCGTCATCGTCAGAGGTTCCGTAGGCCTTCATCTCTTCGACAAGTTCAACTTGTAGAGTGCCTGAAGCATCAACACAAGCAATTCGAGGCAAGGCTTCGAGAACCCATTCGTTCCAAGGCGGTTCGAAATCGACATCGCAGAGTTTGATTTCTTGAACGCTCGTTGCACCAAGCGAGGACAACTTGCCATCCCAGTCAAGTCCAGCCTTACAGAACTCGTCATAGGACGTATCGCCAATTGCGCAGATTGAGTAATGCATGGTCGCTAAAGCCGGCGCATCGGATTGAACGGATTGCCACAATTCTTCTGCATTGTCAGGCATTTCTCCTTCGCCCCATGTCGAAGTGATCACAAGAAGACGCTTGATGTTGGCTAGGTTCGATTTGTCGTAACCGTCCATGTCAACAACACTGGCTTCGAGACCGTAACTTGTCGCCATTTTTGCCGTCTTCTCGGCAAGTCCAGCTGCGTTTCCGGTTTGTGAGCCAAAGAGAATGGTGAGGGAGCGATCGCCGCCCATGAGTGCTGTAAGTTCTTCTGATGCGGCACCACCAACTGCAACTGCTGCAGGTGCTGCTTCAACTGCTGCTTCAGCAGCGGGCGCTTCAGGAACAGCCTCGGTTTCTGCCCCGTCTGCTACAAGTTCGAACTTGATGACTTCAACGGGACAGGCTTCTGCTGCTTCGAGAATAATATCGGCATAGGAGGTTCCAAAGTCGCCGGAGAGAGGGCTCTTGCCTTCGTTTCGGTCAAAGCCACCATCGACACGAACTGCAGCCAAAATCTGCGATGTTTCATCTGTGACTTCAAACACTTCTGGGGCGATGTCCTGACAAGCATCACATGTAATGCAATCTTCATCAATCCATACTTTTGCAACGACTGTCATTTCATGACCTCCAAAGCGTCCGCTTCGCGGACAATTATCCCACCGAACATCGGCCTTTCAACCTTGCCACATGACCGTGGCTGATTTTGTTATGTTTTTTGCGTGACTGCTCACATATGGAAGTCGTCATCGCCACCAAATCCGTCAGCCATACTGACACCCTTGGATGAAATGACGTCATCGATTCGGAGAATCATGATCGCTGTCTCGGTTGCGGATTGAATTGCCTGTTCGACGACTCGGAGTGGTTCCAAGACGTTTGCAGCTTTCATATCGACAACTCCACCTTCGTAGACGTTGATACCTGCATGAGATGCGCCATCTGCATGTGCCTTTCGCAGGGCAATGATGGTTGTTACAGGGTCGAGGCCTGCATTTTCTGCTAGAGTTCGTGGAATGATTTCGAGGGCGGATGCAAATGCTTCGATTGCCATTTGTTCACGACCACCAATGGTTTCTGCATAGGTCCTCAAATCACGACTTAGTGCAGCGAGGACACTACCTCCACCGGTCAGGACTGCTCCGTCTTCCCAAGCAACGGAGACAACACCAACTGCGTCATCGAATGCTCGGCGGATTTCATCTACGACGTGTTCCGTACCACCACGGAGAAGAACAGAGACCGACTTTGCTTCAGGACAGCCAGTGATGAATGTCATGTCGCTTTCACCGATTTTTCGTTCTTCAACACGTGCAGCGTGACCGAGATCGTCACCAGAGAGATCGTCCATGTTGGTCACAATACGAGCGCCAGTGGCCTTCGAAAGTGCTTCCATATCGGATTTCTTTGCACGACGGATTGCGAAGACTCCAGCCTTGCTAAAGTAATGTTGAGCAAGTTCATCAATGCCCTTTTGGCAAATCAAGACGTTCGCACCTGAGGCGGTAATCTTGTCGACCAGGCCACGAATGTAGTTTTCTTCCTCAGCAAGGAACGAAGCGAGTTGATTCGGATCGGTAATCTGAATCTTGGCGTCAACTTCGGTCTTCTTGACTTCCACTGCAGAATTCACGAGTGCGATTTTAGCATCATTGATGCTTCGAGGCATGCCTGCATGTACACGCTCTTTGTCGAGAAGGATTCCATCGATAAGGGATGAATCTTTGATTGAACCGCCTTGACGCTTCTCAAC
>JACETE010000016.1 GCA_013911465.1 Candidatus Poseidoniales archaeon | reverse complement strand
GGTTGCAGCTTTGAGGGCTGCTCCTCGTGGTTGCTTGCTAGCAAATACTTGGCTGGTGTCTTTACCGTTCTCCATGAGAACGAAATATTTCTTGTCTGACATTTGGATTACCTCCAAAACTTAATCACAACTTCTAGTTATTATACTTTGTGCCAAAAAAAGGCAATACTGCGCCACATATGCCGCCCAGTGCCTCATTCCGAAGCCTGAAAATCACGAAAACAGCCTACTGCGTGACTAGAATTCTGCCCCTGCCAGCGTCTTTGAATCGAGGATTCCAGGGATTTGACGAATTGTTTCGACAACTGCTGTGGCTATCGATGCCAAATCATCAGCAATGAGTTTGACAATCAGATCGTAATCCCCGAACAGAACGGTTACGTCTGCAACGTTATGGAGATCTCGTAGTTTAAGGTAAACATCGTGTTCAACCCCTGGAACAACATTCAACAACACATACCCTACTGCCATACTGACCATACCGCCCTTGCCACTTCAGAATAATATCTCATCGGTCATGTCATCTGGGGAATTCAAACGACCTGCATGTTCCAATCGTATGGATTCCCACTGCTCGTCGCTCCAATCGTCTGGTTTCTCTCCTTCCAACCAAGTGACAAATGCTTCTTCTGTCCAACCATCCGGTATCGGTGGGAGTTCAGTCGACAAACCCACCAGAGAGGCCTCTGCTTTTGCGATCGAATCGGAAGTAAGAAACTCAAAATCATCAAGAGACTCTTCAGAAGCCCATTTCTCTTCACTACTTCGACGACGAAGAATCATTACCGTTCCCAGAATGATGGCAATGAATACAGTTACCAGCATGATCCAAGGCATTGGGTTGGTCGATGACGATGTTGTCACCAGTTTGTCGTTTGTAGCATTGCAATTGATTCGACAAACGTAGGGCTCGATTGCAATTTCATTCGGAGATAACCAAGTCCCTGATTCACCATCTGAATCATCGCACGAAACAGTAACGTTGAGGGAATCCGTTGATTCGTTCAAATTACGTGGTACAGGCCAGCGTACCTGATTCATGCCTTCTCCGTTTTGGGATTCGATTGGACGGAATTCTTTCAACCAGACGCCTGTGTCGCTATCATCGGTAAGATTCACGGTACACGATACATCTCCCAAACCATCCAGATCAGTAATTGAAAGTTCAATCTCCAAATCCGATCCAGCCTCAACCGTTGTAGGTACAGTACCATTGATGATTGGAGGCGCATGTCGAAACAGCATTGGGATTTGCATCGAGGTAGGATATCCATCAATCGTCGAGGCAATCAATTGAATCGAGCCTTCTGCTGAAGCGAATGAACCGTCCAGTTGCAATCTAAACCAGTATACATCATCTCCTGTGTATTGCAGGCATTCATCGGTTGACTGTACCCATGTAGGCTCTTGGATTTGAGGTGCATTAACCGACCATCCCAATTGTCGCAGAGAGAGTTGAGTGTTCTCAAGAGGGCGATCACTCTCGATTACTGCTCCCAAGATCGCAGGATGGCCGAACATCAATTCGTCGATTGATCCAAGTTCATTGCATGGTATCATGGAAACAATTCTCGGAGCATTCAATACCAATGGGATATCAATCGATGAGGACGATTCTACACCTCGAGAGTCTTGAAGCGTAACATAGACACCCACATTCCCTGCTTCAAGGAGGTCTTCTGGTGGAACAACATCTATCAGGACGGTGCCTTGATTGACAACGCCTTCGACAGAAAGAACCTGTACGCCATAGCCTGGCCAGTCGATTGTCACGTCCCCGAGATAGGAATTTGA
Source organism: Candidatus Poseidoniales archaeon (assembly GCA_013911465.1). GTDB lineage: Archaea > Thermoplasmatota > Poseidoniia > Poseidoniales > Poseidoniaceae > MGIIa-L2. Next base: position 20,878 of record JACETE010000016.1, on the reverse strand, counting down.
GAAATCATCAGTATCTGTTACACCAATACGGAGGAATTCATCGCCGTTATCGATGATTCGGTCTATGCTCATATTGGAGCTGTTTTCGAACGATAACGAGATTTGAGGTGCATTATCAAGCACACGAATTGAGCGTTGAGAAACGAGGCTACCATCGTTCTTGCGCATCTCAACATCGATGTTCTCGATCGATGTACCGTTCTCAATAAAGAATGTCGATTCGTAACAGTGATGGTTGGCATCGGACATGTCGATGTACATCATTTCACCGAGTTGGCCTCGGGATACGAGGAATTCTGGTTGCTCAAGAATCGAATCATGGTCAACATCCAAAACGCACCCAGTGATACGTTCCACGACACCTCTGTACATGCCGGAAGGTGATGTAGCAGGAAGTTGCGTGACCCCAAGCCATTGTGAATCCGCATTCGACATGTGCGGGCCAAACCAAGAGGATGGTGCATCAAGAACGGTGGAAACGTTTTCACGAGTGATCTCAACTTCCATCCCTAAGCCATCTCTTGCAACAATATGCAACGCAAGTTCGCCCGTTGTTATGTTGATTGGCAACGTAATCATCGCTTCCCAAGTGGTTCCGTTATCGTTAGACCCCATAGGACCAACTGTCCATGACGTATTGGTGATTGTACACGTCGAGCAGATGACAGTCCAACCCATTTCAACCGATTCAACACGTTCATCGTCCGATGCGAGAACCGTGCATAGGAACGAATCGCCTCGAGCATATTCGTCTTGATCACATGTAACCGAATCGATTGATGGAACATCATTCACCCAAATTCGCATGATGATGAAATTGTTGAGCGTATCGCGTTCAAAGGATGTCGAATTATCATGTGTGTAACGAACACGGACGTCAAGCCATCCGGGTTGAGTGGGCGTGATTGGAATGGAAACGGACATACGGGAACCGGGTTGATCCCCTGGAACAACACTAACGTTTGTTGAGGACATGAAGACGGAACCTTGCAAGTTAATGACATCGATTTGCCCTTGACCAGCAGCCATCCCTTTGTTTTGCAATCCAACCTCGATATGCCCCGTTTGCCCAACAGAGAAGTTGTTGAGAATACGGGTATCAATCAATTCAACATCATGAAGGGTACTCACATAAGGAGCCATTTTCGGGTCACCAACAACAACGCCCATCCAAGAAGTGTAGGTATTTGCAGCAGCATTTGCCTCTGCAAAATTATACCCTTGGGCATACATCGAAAAGAGGACACTTGGTTGCCCTACCGCAGTTAGATACGGCTCGTACACGTAGCCTTTGACACCACTGACTCCGTCTTCAAGCAAATCTGCAACAAGTGATTGACCGTACGTTGTACCAAGTGTGAATGAACGCCCTCCTGTGGAAACGGCGGTTTCTGCAATTGACCCGTTCACCCAAGACATGTGAGGTCGGATTGCTCGCAAGCTGAGACTATCGATGTACACCGATCCACTCGTAGATGTTGCTACAACGCTCAACGGAACCTGAATTCGTAAGGACGTGGCATCTTCATGAGGTCTGAACCGCATGGTACCGCTTCCCCAATTGTTCTCAAACGTTTTCACATCAGAGGTATTTGTGGAGAGAACATTGCCTTGGTCATCCACGCCTTCAACGGTGATCAAAAAACTCCCAAACACATCACCGCTACGCTTTCCTGCGAGCGATACAATCCATGCATGATCCTCCAATTCAGTATCGATTGAAACGTACTGTTCCAAGGAGGCACCGGATGCACCAGATCCAGAATAGGCCTGACAATCCTGGTAAATGTCTCTACTCAGGATTGTAATTTCATCGTCTGAAAGGGCACTCTCCCAGACAAGTACTTTGTCGATCATCCCTTCAAAGTACGTTGAACCTGCTCGATTGACGCCGAGTTTGTACAGGTCAATATTGTTGATTGAACCCGTTGGGAACGATGTGGTTCGAACGTGGACTCCATCAAGATATTGTCGTGCAGAACCACTGTCAAACACGGTGACAAGGTGCATCCATTGCTGGGCCTCAACATCACCAAATGCATGGGTTTGGTTGTTATGAAGTCTCCACTCACCACTGAAAATTGCGTGCTGGAAAGAAGTGTTTGAACCCGCATTATCGGATACTGCGAGTACCGAGGCGTAATCTGGAAGGGTCGTAGAATTGGCCCAAACCCATTGACTCACAGTGAAATTTCCAACCCAATCATCGACATCCACTTCGACGTAATCGTCCACACCATCGTACCACAAACATCCACCATCGGGGCATGCCCTCCAATTGGTAGCATTCATGTTGTACAGGGTCAAATTCGCTCCATTGGTTACCGAATCGTTCGATTGTGTACCAACACCCTCATCAAAATTCCATGCATGAATTAGCGTAGAGGAGGAGGGAACAGTTCCATCTGAAACCAAAAAGGCAGAAGCAGGCACCATTGCTTTGGATTGATTCGGCCCTTCCCACTTCAAGTGCAATCCATGGGGACCTCCGCCTTGGAAGAACTCGATTTTGAAATCATGCAACCCTGCTGTCAGGTTACGATATCCTGACATTTCTCGCATTCCATGAGAGCCATAGTTCGTTACGATGCTGGTTCCATCGAGCCACATCTCACTACCATCATCACTGGTGAGATAGAATGTCCAATTACCTGCATCAGGGATGTCGATCAATCCACTAAACCGCGCCCCCCAATTGTTCTTGAAACGATCATCAAGACCTGGGTATGCCGCATACATTGAATTGTATTGCAACGATGACTCAATCCGTGTGTGTTCAGGGGTACGATCGATCAGTGAAGGCATCGATCCAGTGTTGAAACTGACTCCTTCGTTATCGAAGAACTCTGCAAAAATACCTTGTGTACCGTTGCTTGATTCATCGGAACAAGAGGCTGATATTGATGCTTCAAGCGATGCGCTACCGCTGTTTTTGACACCGGTCTGATAGTTCCAAGCGAAGGAATCTCCTGATGAAAGGCTTGGAACAGTTGCATTCCAATGGCGAACGCCGCTCGACCATGCAGCATCTTCTGTCTCAAAGCCGGTGTTTAATCCCCAATTTGCGCCCCAGTTTCCATCGTTTGAGCCCCATGAAGCATACCCCATAACGTTGCTAACGTTGGTCACGAAACCAGTCTGCTCATCGAAATAGACGCTTTGATTGTACAACTCCGTTAGGGTCGTGTTTGCAGTGTAAAGATCGTCGTTCCAGAATTTGTAGCCTGAGCCGTTACGGTTTGTTGCCAAATCCAAAACATAGGTTCCTTGCGAACCAAGACTATTGTTGGCCTTTTCGATGAGATTGAGTGCTGTTTCGACAGTATATCCTGTAAGTCTGGTCACGAGATAGAATCCGTGCTTTTGTCTCGAAAAAGACTCAAATTCACCTCCAGATAACGGCCCATAGGAATGCGTGGACCAATAATCTCCTCCAATACTGCTGTTGTAGGAGCCACCCAGTAAAGCGAATTCTTGATCGAACGAGGCTTTGTCTTGACCCCCGTTGACTCGAAGGGGCATACCTTTACTCGTTACGAGATAGTTCATGTCCGAAACATTGCTGCGATTGCTTAGCATCTCCAAGAAAGGATAGGCGAAGTACTCGTTGAATTGATTCCGATTGATTGTCTCTCCAGTCGGCGTTCCATCGAGGTCGAAAACGAATACTCGCTCCATGCTAATGTTTCTTGCTTGAACAAAGGCCCAACCAATTGTCTTGCTGGCCTCCGATTTGTTGTTGATCAGAACTCCAACATCACTGTAGTCGTACACATCGATGAGATTGAAGCCATTTGGGACAGCTACGGTTTCATTTTCAAGATTCAACCAATTATCGCCTGTTGTAAAACCCTGGAAGAGGCGTTCAAGTGGCTCAAGGGTTTGCGTTGAATCCCGTGCTGAAAGCGATGCAGGTAGGCCACTGAACAATGCTCCGAGCATGATTGAAACGAGAAACAAACCTGTCCCTCGTCCTGACATAACCTGTCGATATCAAGTTCTAGTTTAGCAGTATTGCTGGAATGCGCACAAGACACCGTCCAAAAGAAGCGTTTTCATGAAAATAGCACTGAAAGAATATGAAGGGTGGCCCCCTCTGACAAATTGATGGCAGAGTTATACATGGCTCGGACCTGCAAGTGGGGCACACTTCGCGTCGTTGGAGGAGACGTGTGGAATCACGAGGGTGATGTTCTCATCACACCGGCGAACAATCGACTTTCTGGAAGAGAAGGACTCGACAACATGATTCACCAAAAAGCAGGCCAAGAATTGACGCAAGCAACACGAAACATCTGCCTTGAAATGAGGAAAATCAACGCTCCTCCCTGCGCAGTCACACACAACGTGGTGACCGAACCCTATGCGCTTGCAGATCGATTCAAGCACATCATCCACGTTGTTGGCCCGGATTGTCGTCGACCAAATCAAGACGAGAACCGACGCGATTTGCTCCCTGAAACCTATTTCAACCTCTTTGCAACACTCAAGGAATTGGGTGCTATGGAGAACGTCATTTCGCCCCCATTGAGCATGGGAGTCTTTGCATACCCTCACCGCGAGGGGGCACGTCTTACCCTCGAAACACTGCTCGGGCTTCTCGATGGTGAAGAAGACCCTGGAGTCAAGACCTTCACCATCGTCGTTAAAGAAAAGAACTTCATTTCCAACATGCGTACTGTTTATCGGGAAATCAACGACCTCTTGCCAGGTATTGACACCACAAATGACTGAGGCCTCAACAATGAGCGACCTTCCTCACATGGTGAGCGTCGCACTTCAATCCTCATCGTCATCTTTTGATGCAGTCCTTATGGTCTCCAACGACAGCAGGAAAGTCCGTTCAATCGTTGAGGTCCTCCCTTCCAATCTTCCATTACGGGTGATGACCAGTTTGAGTCGTGTTCGCGATGTATTAACAGAGCATGACATCGATTCTCAAGTGTTGGAGGAAGGGCTGTCATCCAAAGGCTTGTCAATTCTCAATGAATTATACGATCTTGTCTTGCAAGGAATGGGTGAACGATGGATTGCAAAAGGTGGTCGCTTGCTCATCGTTCTTGCCGAACCCATTGATGGCGTCATTATGGTGGATACGAAGATGCTCGGTGCTGAACGTCTCACAGCCATCGCTGAAGAACAAAGCATCGAATTGGAGGTCTTGATTCGAATGATTGAACTCTCACGCTCGATTGGAACTCGCGGTCGAGAAGGAACAGCGATTGGAGCCTTGTTTGCCATTGGCAACATTCAGAAGATGCGTGGGCATTCAACTGCTATGGTGCTCAACCCATTCAAGGGGCACAGTGAAGCAAAACGCGATGTACGAAACAAGGAAAATCACGAGACGCTTGCGGAATTCGCCTGGTTGGATGGAGCGATTCTCTTCAATCGTGAGGGGATTGCAAGCGATGCAGGGCGCTACATCCAGGTCCCATCAGGTCTTACCCCCAAATCGGGAGAGGGTGGACGGCATCTCGCTGCTCGAGCCATCTCACAACTCACCGAAGGCGTCGCTGTTGCAGTTTCATCGACGGGCAGTATCGTATTGTATGCAAATGGAAGAGAACGTTACCGTGTTCGTATCAAATGAGTTGATCGATGGCTTCTGCCAAAGTTAATTCTCCCAATGCAACTTTCTTTGCCAGTTCTGATGAAATCGTGATTCTCCCTTGACTCTTTATGCGGCTTTTGCGTTGAATCTCACGCAATTCGCCATCCGTTGGTTCCATCTCAACAACCTCCGATATTCTCTCACCAGACAAGGTAGCGATTCGAATTGCTGAAACGCCGTGTTGGTTCCGATTGAGTCCTCTGGATGTTTTCCGTTCATCGACCAGCTCGACAACGTGACCACGTTCAAGCATGGCATTGACCAATCGATTGCGATGAGATGGTGAACCCTTTCCCATTCGGATAAGAAGGTGTTGAAATTCATGATTTTCGACGAGCAAATCGATTGTATCGATGCACTCCTTTACCGATTCGGTTTGTTTGGTATCGATCAGTACACCGTCCGTGAACCAAGCGAGACCAGGTCGTGGACCTGTATCAACACCGAGGGTAAAGCGGTGTGTTCGCGCCGAACCTTTGAGTGCAAAAATCGCAGCCTCAATGGCCATTTCAATCGAGGAAAGGTCAGCAGCAATCGCTCGACCTTCAGATGATTTGCTTGCAATTTCATTGACAGTTCCAATCCAAATGGAATCCTTCGAAGGTAACGGTTGCTTTGGTGAAACTTGTTCAACATCGATGTTTCTTGAACGGAGCATGTGCATGATGCGATACGCAAGTTGGAAATCATCGGTTCGAACCAAGATTTTTTGCACGAACACTCCCAAGGTACGATGCCCTATAATCCTCCGTCTCAATTCAAAGTTGAAGCCCATTGCCATTGGGGCGTATAAGGTTCGCATGAACCGTGATGGTCTGTCGTAAAATCACCGAAGTCAATAAAGGCGGTTGACAACAATCGAACGATATGACAAGCCAGTATGAGCGGGAATTGCGACACGTTCTCGCAGGTATTCCTGCTGGTGTGGAAGCTGTCATCAAATCCTGTTCAGTTGAAGAAAAAGAACGTATGCGCCTTGTTTTGCTCAGACCGTTTCTTGTCGTTCGAGCAGCAGGTTCGGGAATTGAAGGCAGTGGCGACCTTCTCGCACTCCGCGGTGATTTTTCATTCCCGATTGAAGTAAAAACAACCAAATCGAGAAAGATCTACTTCAGTGGGCGAACGCTTGACCAATACAATGCTCTTGTTTACGAGGGGGAACGATGTGGGCTAATGCCACTTTATGCACATCGATTGAAAGGGGTACGAGGTGATTCGTGGCGCATCTTCAGAGTTGAGACATCAACACTTGAAGGTCGGTTGAGCGTTCTTGCTCGTCGCATCCCTGCCTTGCCACGTACAAGGAAGGGAAGAGCCTTCATCGACTGGGATCAAGGCATGCCCTTGAACGCATTCATCAACATCGTTTGTCAACACAACGAACATTCTCCAACGTTGGAGTACATCCAGAAGAGAAGTGTGGTTGAAAAAGAGAATGATGAAGTCACTGCCGTGAAATCAAGAATCCTTGATGAACTTCAGCGAAGACGTACGATTCTTCGATAATCAGAAGTAGGGTATGACGAGGATAAAGAGCAGTATGAACAGCAGCCCAAGCGATGAAAGGTTGCTTGCTTTTCTTGAAATCTGATCAACCCAAAGCGGATGGAAATTCCATAGTTTGAGTTTCTTTCCAAGAGCACGAACTCGTGATAATCCTGCATGGACCATGTCCTTGAACATATGACCACCGTCAAAGGGAACCATAGGAATGAGATTGGTGAATCCAAGGAGCACGTTGACCCACATCATCCAAAACATGAGATTGACCAGGACCAACAATCCTTCCTTTCCGATAAGATTTCCAAGCCAAGCGTCGTCTGCTTCAAGCATTGCTTCCTCATTTGGATGCATTGCTACACCTTGGAACTCGAATGGAATAATCATAATGGTGATCACGTGGAACGGTGCAATGAGTGTACGTTGGAGCGTTGTGTACTCGACATTTGGTGACAACGGACCTGCAAGACGGTCAATACCTGCCGTATTCGAAGCAAGACCTTCAACACCCAAAAACGGATCACCTGGTTTGACCGAGATTGTTTCAAGTTGCTCGCTTGAATAGCCAAGACTCTCATAATGTGCATATTTGTCGGAAAGTGTTGCATTGACGGTTTCTCTTGTTCCATCCTGATGCAAGACGCCAATCAGTACCGAATCGCCCGCTTGGTATTGATTGAGCAAATCTCGAAACCCTTCGAGACCAACGACCTCTTCACCTTGAATTGTCTCGATTGTATCCCATGGCAACATACCTGCCTCATCAGCTCCTCCTCCTTTGACAATACCTGTCACGTGAATCGATTGATCACCCGATGCAAACTGACCGGCAATACCGCCAACCATCAACAACAGAACGAACGCTGCGAACAAGTTGGTTGCTGGCCCTGCAGCAAACATACGCTGTCGTTCACGACGTGGTGCTTTGAACAGTTCTTCACCTTCTGGTTCCGCAAATGCTCCCAGAGGCAGTGGTCCAAGTTGCAACAGTCCAAAGGAGCGAATGCGCATTCCATGGCCACGGGCAAGTAAACCGTGACCGAATTCATGAATGACCAGAGCAACAATGAATCCGATAAGACCCCACCAGAGTGGAATAACTGGATTGATGCCCGGGATTGCAACCAGTTCACTCGCTGATGGAGGTGGAACGTCCGGTGGCGAAAGAAGTGCTCCTACAAAGGCAAGCAGGACCACAAGGGCGACCATGAACATAGCAAACGTGCATACCCAGAGCGAAAGTTCACCGTAAATACGCCAGAAGCGTCGTGGTTTAGCGACTTTTTCGAGTAGTTCAAGACCCTTTTTTGTTCGCACCATGAGGATGAAACCAAAGACCCGGGTTGCATTCCAGCGATCAAGAACTCCATCACGCTCCCATCGTTTGAGGAGCAAGTACCATCCAAAGATGAGGAGAGGGATGATGCGCCAATCCAAATCGACGGCTCCCCATGCTGCTGCCATTATGCTACGGACTGTTTGCTTCCATTTGAATCAATGCACGAACACAAGCATGTGAAGGTTCATCAATGGGAAGCGCAAGGTTGGCTTATGTTGCATCGGGCCGCCATCGAATCGTGGACAAGCGACAAATGGGGTCAACCCTCGGTTCAAATTGCTGAATGGCTGATTGAAGATGATATCGTTCAAGCATTCATCCGATTGCAACGAGGTGCTCTCATCATTGATGCAACCATTGACGAGACTGGGCACTTGCGATGCAAAAGCCACCTCCACATCCCTTTCGATCAATGGAATCCTGGTTCCATTCAAGCCAACAGGACGAGAGATTCAAGGGTTCGATTCCGACATCGCCACGCTGAAATCGTCCTCTCGGCTCGATTCCGTGCCCCTGAATGGGGACAGGCACTACTCGAAGAATGGCTCATGGCTCAACGGGGAGAAGAAACACGGCCAAAGTCTTCAGAACAACGAATCGCAACCATTCGACGCTCAAAGGCAAGCATCGAACGCTACTTGGAGCAATCCAATCTCGACTATGCTACTGAAATGCTTGCAATTACACAAATCAGCCTCGACAATGCTGCTCGTGAACTTGCACGCAACAGAGCGATAGCAGAAAGTGAAGAGTAACTATTCCTCTTCGTCCACACCTAAAGCTACGAGAAAGGCCTTTTCTTGTTTCGCTTGAATGTTCTCAGGTGAGGAAGCAAACAAGCGACGGATCCCAGCATCAGCAACCATTGGGAACACAAGTATGCCTCCAATGCAGGCAAGAAGTGAGAAGATCGACGATGTGGGAACATACGTCAGCCCTGGGCCTGTACCGCTTACCATCAATTTGACTGCTCCAAGCCAAGGGATTTCACCACCTGCTCGCCCAACAAGCCAGCTTTCTTGGACAGGGCCCAACAGCGCCCCATCAAGTGTGCGCAATCCAGATGACCCATTAACGGCATTTGGACCTTGATCGGCGGAACACTTGTTCGCATCACCGAGTGTGAGAAGCCCCGAATGTTCTGGAATCCACTCATGAACGACCAAATGAGATTCTACTCCTGCATGAACAAATCGCTTGCAGTCGTAAAATCCAGCATCAATACCATCGAATGAAATCGAGATGTTACTCTGATTGTAGACGTTCGTTCCAGGAACGTTCCAGGTGTGGACGCATGCCCCCTTGCTTCCGTTAACGCTCCATTCGGAATCGTAATTCCCTCCTGTCGGGCATGGGTTTACCGTTGAAGTAGCAGGATACGCTTCATTGGGAACAACCCGGAGGATTGCGCGATGAATGATTGGTGTCGATGCTTCGCCGTTCTTCTTGTAGATGACGACATCGCCTTCCATGCCATGAGATTCATGCCCATAATACGGATTTGAGGGGTCTGTCGCTTCAGCAAATGTCACGATGTTATCGAACGTTGATTTGTGCACCAAAACGAGATCGCCTGCATCGATACTACCCACTTCACCCTCGCTGTCGTGAATCATACTCGAGGATTCTACTACGACCAGCGGTGGCATGGATTGTGTATGAGCAAACAATGCTGCAATAAGAACAACAATCATTCCTCCAGCGAGCAATATCTCACGAAAGAGAAGTTTCGTCGAACTTGAAGGTTGCAAACAATCGCCACCGATTCAACGTCGCATACCACGTTCTTGAAGGAACGCATTCCATCGTTCTTCATGTCCAGCGCCGAGTGCACCTGCGGAACGATCGCCTTCAGATCGACGACGCTTGAGTTCAGCAGTGCTTTGTATCTCATAGAGTTCATCCAGCGTTGCAACATGTCCTTTGAAAACCAAGAATTCAGGTGTGACAAAAATAAGACCGGTTGCTGCTAGGACAAGGACGCCAATAGCCGCTCCAGTGTATTCACCCCAGTTTTCCGAGTCCTGAAGGAATAGGAGTTGGAATAAACCGGCCAAGAACAGGACAGTAAATGCTCCAAAAAGTGTTGCTAAAATCGAATATTGTCGCCCATGTTGAGCCGCCCACCATCGTGAAAATAGACCTGCCATTGCCTTCCCTCAGCCACACCTATGTACGATGCTCTTCAATACTATTGCGGAAAATTGAGCGGTGACCTGTGGCCGATGCGTTGATATGCTACATGGAGATAGTTGCATGTAGTGGATGTGTACACTATGCGAAAAGCCGTTTTCCTTGTTCTCCTCTTCTTCATTTCTGTCATGGCGCCATTGGCCTCTTCTGCGACAACTGAAACGCAGTTCAAAGGGGGTGCTACGTCCTACACGAAGACATTCAACGGCCAGGGCAATGGCTCAGCAGGAGTCATCACCTTCCCATTCGGAGCCGAGGTCACATCTGCTCAGTTTAATTTCCTTGGAGAGGCCAGTACAACCACATGGTCAAACCTCACCGATGACAGCGATTTCGGTGGAGCAGGAACAGGTCAGTGGTCAAACAAACAAACGGGAACGTTTCAATATGGATCGAGAACCAACCTCGAAACAGCAAACGACGAAATTGCCTTGCGAGGTAATCCAACCAACAGTGCCGTGAATTTCCGAAGCAGTAACGAACTTTCGAATGCAAATTCAGCCACCATCAACGCAACAGGTCAATTCGTTGCCCTTGGTGATCAAGGATACAACAGCGTAACAAAGCAATTCTCTGACCTCTCAGTCTCCTCAAGCGCTGCTTGGAACTACCGTGGAATTGTCGTTCCAGTTTCTGAGTATGAAATCCATGCTGCACGATATTCAAGCACATCGATGTACACTGCACCATCCATTCAACGCATCAATGCAACGACAGGAGCACTTCTGGGGACAGCCAGCCTCAGCACATCAGGCTGCACATCTTCAGTCTCGAGTTACTGGTACGATGCAGCAGTTGATTCAAGTGGGAACATCTGGACCGTTTCCTATTCGTACTATTACCTAACAAAGTGGACCCTTAACGCCGCAAAAACGCAATGGCAGTGCTCCACCTACTACAATTATGGTTACCCCTACTACCTCACCGGAGTTGACTTCGATGACGACACGGGTAAGATGTTCGTCAGTTACTATGACCAGTCAACGTATCCAACTTACAACCGATACCTCATGGAGGTTAATCCTAGCAATCCAAGGTCGATCAACTCAACATGGTCACTTGGTTCTGCAGCAGATTACAACTACAAGACCACTTCTACAGCTGGCAATCCCAACTCCGGTTTGGTTGTAGATTTGCCACGTATCATCCTCAATGAGTACAACGTTCAGGGATCCCGTCACCACCACTTCACCATGAACGGATTCAACATCGACAAGATGGGTATTCAAGAAATGCCGAACGGTGGCCATTACGGAATTACACAAATCGATGATGAAGGAAAGCTCTACTATTCGTGCTACCATACATCCTACTGCAATACAGTACAACGGAAAATCCACAATTGGGGCGACGGCTCAATCACAGATAGTCGAACTCCAACAGCGACCTCAACAACGGTCTATGGCCAAACCATCACTTCAAGCCGTTCTGTCGATCAAATCAAACTCCAAAGCGCAATTGGTTACATGCCAACTGGAACTTCAATCGCAATCGACGTCTCGAATGATGACGGTGCTACGTGGAAATCCATCTCGGTAGGTTCAACCAAGACTTTCGCAAGCAGTGGAAACAAGATCACGTGGCGAGCAACGCTTACTGGGACATCTACTACCACCCCTGTTCTTGACCAAGTCACGGTACAGTATACGACGAACTATTATACAAGTGGAAACTTCTACCTGCGGTCGAATTACAACAATCCATTCCCGACCTACGTTGCAGCAACCATCCACTACAACGCAACCGTGCCTTCTGGAACCTCTCTTAGCGTTCAACTCGGTGGAAGCACCTCCAGCTTGTGCAGCAGTGGACTAACTTCATTTGGGCAATCTGGTCTGACAAAAGCATTCACAACCCCGAGTTATGGATACCTCTGTCTCCGAGTTTCCTTCTCAACGAGCAATTCTGCAAACACTCCTGTATTGGAAGACATTCAGGTTGCTCTGCACAGCAATGCACCGGAAAATCCAGGGTTTGAAATTCACAAGCCACACCCCATTCCAGAGAACTTCAATCCACCACTGAACCCGACGGTTGGTTGGAAAGAAAACGGACCGCTGGTAGGCACCAAAACCATCAATGCCGCAGGTGCTACAAATACAATCATCAAGGCCTTCAACGATCGTATTCCTGACACAGGAGCAGGATTCGTTGATATCCCTATCGATTTGACCTCAGAGAGCAGTGGAATTTTGACCCTTACATCATTCAGCGTAACGTACACGATTCAAACTGTTAACTTGGAAATTAACATTCCAGAAGGTGAAATTCTGCATGAGCGTACCGAACCCTACGAGGTCATCACACGGCATATTGTAGGCGAAAGTGCGACCAAAATTCGAGAAGCAACATTGACGCTGATGACAAGTTCAGCCGCATCCAACCCAACTCTCTTCTGGCAAGATGGGGATGTGTTCCCGTCTCCTAACGACCCTGACGGTTACATTGTTATGGACGGAAATTCATACTCCATCCTCAACAACAGTATCCTCGAAATCCATTGGCTGTTCCGTGTCACCAGTGATTTCCCAGACCAAAACAACGTCCGATTCAAGACAGGATGTCTTGACGACAGTGGCTCTGCAGGCTTCGCACCGCTTGATTTGATCAGCGAAGAAGCATTATCAGTCAACCGAACCTTTGGACTCGGATGGATGAAAGTTCGAGACAATGAAGGCGACCTTGTCCGAGACGATGTGCCCAACAATGCTTGGGTTGCAGCAGGTGAAACGCTCCACTTCCAAGGTGCGATGTGGTTCATGGATTCCGATGATGCTCCTCTCGACAGTGCATTTGACGTTCGTGTTTCACGCAACGGCTGGGTTGAATCCACTGCGCGAGATACCACCAACAACAACGGTTCATTCTTCATCAGCGTGATCACTCCAAACATAGATGTTCCTGATGGCTTGAATTACGAAGTTCAAACGTACAACGAGCGTAATCCAACGCATGTTATGGCACCAAATTCCGACTGGAGTCGTACCTTCCGAGTGGATGCAACACCTCCTGAACGAATCAGCGTGTCTCCTGAAGACGGTTCGTACGAAGCGGGAGTCAATGAACAAGATATTCGAATTCTCGTTCAGGACGATATTGGTGTTCCAATGGAGCTGACCCTAATGTATTGGGTCGAGGCTGACCACGACCTGAATCGCAACGGAATCGCCGATGAAGCGGAGTATGCAAGCAAGAAGGTCACCAACATGAGCGAGAGCAAATCGAAGTGGTTTATGACCACAATCGATCATTCTCGAAATCCAAACATGGGCCGTGTATCGTACTACTGGGCTGGTGGCGACCAAGCAGGCAACCCTGTGTTCTACACACAGTACGACGATGAAGGAGTCATGTACAACCTCCAATCCGGTCATGGGTTCAACTTTGACGATGCTACCTTCCAAACACGCAAGGATTCGGAAGCCATCTTCACAGGTCTAGAATGGGTTGGACACAGCGATGATGCACCGGTCTTTGCAGGACTTGAACAATCCATCACTGTAGGATTCATCGATGCAAACACTGCAATCGACTTTGAGCACATCTCCTTGGTCTTTGATTTCGAAGGACCGAACCCGAGCAGAGATGCTCAACGAATCTCCTACTCTGGATTGAACAACACCTTCTGGAGCGAGAGCAATTACATTCATCTCTTGCCAAGCAGCAGCATGCGGGAAACAACCAATGAATCAGGCCTGCCTTGGATCATTGTTACCTACGATTTCGTCTTTGCATGGGATTGGCCTGATGAAGAAATGGGCGATCTTGCCTTGTTGTTCAAGGAACGGGGCTCATTGGAAGACAGTGAATTGCTCATCCTTGAGCATACCTTCCGTGTTGAGAATGACTTCACCCTTTCACCAACCGATTACATGGTTGAGGATGTAAGCGAACCACGAACAGGCCAGGTCGCTGACGGAACCCGAGTTCGCAAGGACGACAGACTCGCCTTCAGTGGACGTGTCGTCTACGAAGGAAGCAACGTTCCAGCTCCACGAGATGTCGGTATTCTTGTCGAAGTCTTTGACGGCGAAAAGTTGTGGAGCGATGGTTCTCTCACCAACGATGGTGAATACCTCATCGAAGTACCACTCGATTCCGCCAAGACCCTCCAGTCCTCACCAACACGTACCTGTTTGATTTCAATCACAAACATTCCAGGTCGTGGTGAAGATATGACAGGAACACTTGTTTCAACCACGCTCCGTGTCATCGTAGACGATGCTGCACCACGTGTCGTTCGACGTATGGCTCCATTGAACGTGATCGATGTTTCACCGTCCAATGACCTCTCTTCGATTTACGTTGAATTCCAAGGTTCTGAAGATGCTGATTTGACCGGCTCTGAGCAAATGATTCACTGGGTTATGCGTGACCAAACCCGTACCGTAACCATCGGTGCAGGATCTTCGTTGCTCGGTATGCAACAAGAAGGACAGACGGTCTATTGGACTGGGGAAGTAGACATCACTGCTGGCGGTACAATCATGCCACAAGCGGGTGATTTCGTAGGATTCTACATGACGGGTTGGGATGCAGCAGGAAACCAGTTCCCTGTAGTGTCCAACTCTGAAGCAAGTCCAATCCCAGAATTGGCCTTTGATGATACAGACTTTGAGCGCCAATGGGTGCGACTCGGAGCTGTTGGGCCAGAACTTCGAGTGAAGTCGATCACTGTATCAGATGACCACGTTTCTCCTGGAACAGACATTGAAGTCACCGCAACCGTCGTTAACAACGGCGGTTCAACAACCTCACAATTCAAGGTTGCATTCTTTGCCGGAGATTCGGATGAACCGTTTGACGTCAAGGCTATTGTCGGAATTGAAGGTGGCGAAAGTGTGCCGGTTACAGTTGATTGGGAAGTTGAAAACGTCGACCGTGTACGAGTCGAAGTTGACTATGGTAACCTGTTGGTCGAAGTCAACGACAACGACAACACCGCTGAACACGACATCAACATCGCCTATGGTCAATACCTTGGCTGGTTGGATTCACCACGTGAACATCCATTGGCATGGATCTTCGCAGTTTCAACAGTCTTGATTCTCATCCTTGTTGCAACCGTTGCAAGTCGAACCGCTGTCGACCTCGGCGATGGTGCCTTCGCAGAAGATGAAGAAATTGACTGGGAAGATGATGAAGACGACGACTATGACGACGACGACTATGACGACGACGACGATGACTGAGTCACGCCATTGAATGACAAATCCTCAAGAAGGGTGGGCAGACAGATTACTCCGCGGGGGTGGGGAGAGTATGTCTGATGTCTTTTCGCTGCTTCACCCTCAATTGCAATCTTTCCTTTCTGAACGAGGTTGGGAACCGACTCCTGTTCAACAACAAGCCGTTCCAGAACTCATCGAAGGCCACGATCGTTTGCTCATCGCTCCAACCGGTTCGGGAAAGACGCTTGCCGCAGTTCTTCCTCTTCTTCATCGATGCAAAGTGGAAGAATGGAAACCACTCTCTATCCTCTACATTACGCCGTTACGTGCCCTCAATCGCGACGTTGATCGACGGCTCGCAGAGTTGAGCGAAGTCCTCGATTTACGATTCGCCCTACGTCACGGAGATACCCCTCAGAATGAACGTTCTCGACAGACACGACGCCCCCCTCATCTTCTCGTTACCACTCCAGAAACCTTCCAACTGATGTTTACAGGGCATCGCTTACGAGCCATGCTTTCAAGTGTCCAAGCTGTCATTATTGACGAAGTTCACGATCTTGCTGCAAGTGAGCGGGGGTGGCAATTGCGTCTTGGTTTGCAACGTCTTGAGGCGTTGTGCGGTCGAACGTTGCAAAAGGTGGGTCTTTCGGCTACCGTTGGAAATCCCGAACAGGTTGCTTCTTGGATTTCTGGTGATTCCTGTCAACCGATTCTTGCTCCTGCTGAGCGCTCAACCGTGTTAACGGTGGAAACAGCACCTCCCCTTGCAGAAGATGAAGTAGGGGCTATGGAAATGCGCCTCTCGCCTCGAGCACATGCAACATTCCGTTTGTTGAGTGAAATTGTTGCGAACGATCCTCCTTGTCTCGTCTTTGTTAACAGTCGGAATGCTGCTGAAACGGTTGCTCAACGCTTGCAGAATATGGCGCCTCAACTCATGATTGGCGTACATCATGGTAGTCTTGCAGCAGAAACCCGACAAGAGATGGAAGAAAACATACGCAACGGTAGTCTTCAAGCCTTGATATGCACATCAAGCCTTGAATTGGGTATTGACGTTGGTTCAATCCGTAAGATTGTCCAGTTGGAGAGTCCAAGATCCGTCGACCGGATGCTCCAACGTGTTGGTCGTGCAGACCACCGAATTGGTGGCATTGGCCGTGGACATTTGCTGGCATGGGAAATCGATGGAATCGCTGAATCTGCAGTCGTTGCACATCGATCTCACATGGGTTCGATTGAAGATGTCGAATGGAGGGATCGGCCGTATAGCATTGCTGCGAATCAAATCATGTTGATGGCGCACAGTTTCAAAGTGGTTCGAATCGATGATGTTCATGAAATCTTTTCAGGAACCGAACAATTTGAAGATTGGACGCGAAAGGATACGGAGAATGTACTTGCTGTCTTGTCCGATCGATGGCTCCTGCGGTATTCATTACATCCGAATGAAACGCCATGGTATCGATGGCCTAAACATCTCTATCTTGCTGCCAAGGAAGCGATTCCAGATGCTGATGCATGGCCGGATGAATTGCCTCGTTACGATGTAGCAGATGAGGACATACCCGCCGAATTCAAGAGTATGCGAATGCCTGTTCCAAAGCAATTCAAGGAAGGGTGGTTCTCCTCAGCAGGCCGAACTCGTCGATGGGTTGAACATCATCTCTCGATGATTCCAGACAAACAATCCTATCGTGTTCGAGACGTTGTAACTCGACGCACCATTGGAAACGTTGACGAAGCCTTTGTTCTCGAACTCAACGGTAGCGGTGAAGAAGAAGACGGCAGAATCCGCCAGTTCGTCATGGCTGGACGAACATGGACAATTGTTGATGCTGACCCTGAACAAAGTGAGGTCCTGGTTGCTCCTGTTTCTATGCAAGGTGAAGCACCAACTTGGGTTGGTGAACTTCCACCAGTTCCAGCAATCGTTGCCCGAAACATAGGAAGGCTTCGTCGATTGGTTGCAGAAGATTTCGGTTTGATTGAACCCGATGAGAGAGAACACATCGATGTTGCAGGATTGCTCGCTCATGATGGGCATCCCTTGACCTCATATCCACTCGACGGAGAGGCGCTAGGCATGCTTGCTGATACCATAACTCGACACATCGATGCAACACAAGCGCTTCCGGATCAACAGACGATTACGATTGAGCGTCGTTCTGAAGCATTGGTCATCAACATGTGTCAAGGCACCCTCATCAACGAAACAATTGGTCATTTACTGCTCGCAATGGCCTCCACTCGAACCGGAAAATGGGGTGGTTTGATGGTTGAAGCAACGCGATTGCATCTTTCAGGAGCTGAACTTGAGCCGCAAGACGTTGTGGATTGGCTCAATGAATTGCCTGCAGATGGAATTGAAGGACTCCTCTCGGTTACTCTACCGAACTCTCGTCAAGTTCGATGGCGTTTTGCCCAAGTTGCCAAAACCTTTGGTATCCTCCAACACGGCGTAGATCCTCGAAAAATCAATCTCGCTGGCTTAGTGCGGAAATACCGAGGGACCATTGTACTGGAAGAAGTCCTCAACAAGCTCTACTACGAGCGAATGGACATTGAAGGAGCCAAAGACGTCCTGCGAGGCATTCAGAGCGGTCTCCTCGATGTTGTCGTAACTCCAACAGGTCCTCTTGGATTGTCCGATCGTAGTCAACGTGACCTTCTTCTGCCAAATTGGGATAATGAAGCCGTACGGGCACGACTTCGCCTTCGTTTGATGAACGAACGGGCTGTTTTGTGTTGTCTCAAATGCCGTGCAATTCGTCGATTTCGAGTTGAGCGTTATCCCGAACTTAAGAATCCGAAGGAGTGTATCTCTTGCCAGGGACAAATGCTGGTTTGCGCCCGAGAAGGGCTTGAAAAAATGCTTGAGGGATGGGTTGCTTCCGAGGAAGAAAGCGATAGAAACCGAATGATTCGCAATGCTTCATTGATCAAAACCCATGGATTTCACGCCATCGTATGCCTCATGGCACGAGGCGTTGGTGAGGCCACTGCACAACGAATTCTACGGAAAGGTCACAACAACAACATCGATAGTTTGCTTCAATCGATTCATCATGCAGAAATTGAGTACGCCCGAACCCGAAGGTTCTGGGGATAATCATTCCAGTTCCACGTTGCGGACGTTAATGCCTGCTTCCTTCATCATTCCAGTCGAGCGTTCGAAATCTTCAATCCAGCGCTCTGGAATGTCGGTCGTGCGTGTGAAAACGACCTCAACGATACCTGCTTGAATAAGAGAACGGGCACATCGAGTGCAAGGAGGCCAAGTGACGTATGCAGTACAATCCTTGAGCGAAACTCCAACTCGAGCAGCATGCATAATCGCATTCTCCTCAGCGTGACAAATCAATGGATACTTTTGTTCTCGATCGGCCAATCGCTCTTCTGAATCTTCAATGCCTCGAGGGAATCCGTTGAAGCCTGTTGAGCGAATTTCACGGTCTGCTCCAACAACGACACAACCGACCTTTGTCGATGGGTCTTTGCTCCATGAACTGATGTGGTTCGCCAATTCAAGAAACCGTACATCCCACTTTGAACTCATCTTAACCAACCGTGGGTCATGCTTCATCCCTTTGAGTGTTTGCAGGAAACAAGTCCATGTGCTTCGTGCCCCAAAATCCCATTGATTCATACATCTCTCCAATGAGGTATAGCGAGCCAATCACGAGAGAATATTCGGGTTTCATTTGCTTGAGTAAAGCATGCGATTCATCAGCATCTTCTCGCTCGTATATTTGACAAGTTGACGGCCAATCGAGTTTGCCCAGTGCTTCGATAGGAACTCCGGCATATCTGCCAAATTGTGGCTTCGTGAGGATGATGAATTCGGGTGGATGTTGATGACATAGATCGATGAGAGGCTTGGAGAATGCAACCAAATCATGTTGCGGAGTGCAGCCAAAAACCAGACACCAACGTTGCCTTTTCCGTATCTGCTCCATGAGTTGAGGTATGACCTTTGCAAGCCCACTTGGATTGTGTGCTGCATCGAAGAGGATGGAGCCGTCCCAAGAGGCAGGTACTTCCTGGAGACGTCCCGGCCAGTTTACTGCCTCCATGCTCTTCTCCAAATCCTCTGATTCAAGTTCCAAGGCTTGGAATGTTGCTTGGGCGAGGGCGAGAGCTTCTTGATTGAACGTTGCATCTTCTGGGACTACAACCCATTCGAGAAGAGCAGGTTGTCTTTGTTCGCCCAATTCCGTTCGTCCAGCCTCTAAGGCTTCTCGTTCAATGGCCAGAACTGCATCTTGGTCGCTTACTTCTCGAACAATCAACGGTTTGGAAGGGCGGGCAATTGCAGCCTTTTCTGAAGCAATTTGAGGCAATGTATCACCCAAAATGTCACGATGTTCGAGACTGAGTGAAGTGATCACACACACATCTGCATCTACGATTCGTGTCGCATCGTAACGACCGCCCAGTCCAGTTTCTGCGATGAAGAAATCAACATCACTGTTCTGAGCGCACAAACAGGCTACGAGGAAGGTGATTTCAAAGAAGGTCAGATCGATGTTCAATACCGATTCTGTGTCACGAATTTCGGACAAGTATTGGTCAAAGAGAATTCCATCCAAGGGCTGACCATTAACACGAATTCGCTCCTCAATTCGAATGAGATGAGGGGATGTGAACATGACCGTCGTATGGCCGAGATGATTCAAGTGGGCTGCGAGGGTTGCACATAACGTTCCCTTCCCATTGCTTCCAGCAACATGAACAATCGTACTTCTGTAAGGTGATTGAATCAACGCTTTGTGAGCGGAAAAGACGCGGTCAAGACCCAGTTTCATGCCGTGATGCTTGCTTTCAGCAAGCCACTGACGTACGTTGGATGCCATGGACCTCAACCATGCCTTACGGCTGGTTCTCATAGGTGTAGCGATGCGACGATTGTCTCTGCAAACGTCGATGCGCTCAAATGTGGTTCATGTGTGGAGGTGGTATGAGCGACGTCGGAGGAGACTTTCGCCGCCAACTTCCATCCATGATTGGAATGGCTGGTATGTTCGTTGCGACTATTTTTCTCGCAATCTACATCCG
>JACETE010000015.1 GCA_013911465.1 Candidatus Poseidoniales archaeon | reverse complement strand
CATTTACATCGAATCTGACAAGAATAACATTACAGATCAGCGAATCCTCCAGGAGATAAGTTATGTTGAAA
The DNA here is from genome assembly GCA_013911465.1 of Candidatus Poseidoniales archaeon. GTDB lineage: Archaea > Thermoplasmatota > Poseidoniia > Poseidoniales > Poseidoniaceae > MGIIa-L2. The sequence continues at coordinate 22,891 of JACETE010000015.1, read as the reverse complement.
AGAACATCAATCCATATCTCTCTGATAATGAAAGTGACGATGTTATCTACATTCTCTCCATTTCTACGGTGTTGAAAGAAATTAACTCAAGCCTTCCTCGTGTACGAGATGCTTTCATTACTGAGTTAGGTAGACAGTGTCCTTCATTCCAAGAATTGTGCGAAAACTTCGCTGCGAGTGTTAACACAGCATTGTCAGCAGGTGACGACCAGTTCGCTGGTGGGTACGAGATTCCATCTCAAACAACCATCGATCTCATCATTGGAGAAATGTACGAAAACGACGGCTCCCCTACTCCTGGTCTGGATAAACTCGCTCGCAACACAAATGCTTGCACTGGAGAACCGGGAGTGGATGATGCTGATGATAATGGCTGCTTAGGTGGGGAAGACCTCAAACTCGATCGAGCAATCATGGCTGTAGCTGTTGTTGATACCATTGAAGCAAAGGATATCATCAAGGCAACGCAGGAGCGCTTGGACAATATCTCATCAGAGCCACGCCCTTGTGAATTTGATCAGAACGGTAACCCTGCGAGTGCTGATCGATGCACATGGGAAGATCTCGGACTCAAGATGACACTAACTGGCCCAGTTCCGATTACCAACTCAGTAACGGAATTTTCATTCCGACTCTTTTGGGAAATTTTTCCAATGGCTGTAGTTTTGGTCGCTCTCGGATTGTTTGTATTTCACTCGGACCTTCTTCAAGCGGGTATATCTGGGATTCGCCCAATTCAAGGAATTAAGGTCGTCATTATTGCTGGACTGCCCACTCTTTGTGCTGTGTTTTGGACACTTGGAATTATTGGTGCATCGAACTATGAAGTGACGATGACGGTGATTATCGTAGGCCCTATTCTACTTGCTTTGGGTGTATCCTATGGTTTGCACATCACCAATCGATACGCAGAGGAAGAGGGAAGCAGAAGCGAAAAGATGCAAGCCTCGATGAAATCGACAGGACGAGCAGTATTTCTGTCGGCAGTTACTACAGTTATTGGATTCATTTCATTGATTTTCACGCCTATGGCTCCGATTAAAACAGTTGGAATTGCACTTTCTGGTGGAATTGTAGTCGTTTACATTCTCACAATGTTCATGGTGCCGAACCTTACGTTGATTCTTGACTTGAGGAAACCAAAACATCCCCCGCTCAAGGTCTTTGATGCTGCAGTAGACGTTCCTGTCAAAAGAAATACCAGCGTGATTGGGTTCTTCCTCATCCTTGTTCTTGTTTCGGCGACGCTCGGGCAAGCCAATGTAGAAGAGAACATCGACTTGCTTGGTATGGCTCCCGAAGGTGAACAGCCCGTCATTAAAATGAAACAATACAGCAGAGAATTTAATGCAGGTCAAATCGGGATGGTCTTGGTTCATGCCAACGTTTCCGGAGATATTAGTGATAATGACCCTACAAACGATGATCCAGCTCAAAATTTGAAAATCATTGATGGGCTTGAACGAAACCTGAATACCATCGAAAATGCATCTGCAGTATCTGTTGTATTCTTGATGAAAGCCACAGGACTTGCACCGACGATATCTGGACAACCTATACTCGCTCAAATCCAAGAACTTCCTGGATATGATGTTCTTCCTGAAGATGTTCGTGACACATTTGAAGTCTTACTTGACGTTGAGGCAACTCAAGGTGCAACGTTCTGGGATCTCCTAACAACTCCAGACGAATTTGGATTACCGGGTTCCACTCAAAGCCAAATCTTTTTGTTGGATGTATTCTATTCATCATTGACAAAAGAAATGCGTGAGATTTTCATCAATTCAGATTATGATCGTACACTCATTTACATTGATATGCCCTTTATTCCTGTTGCGGATACAGCCGTTGCCGTCAAACAAATCAACGAATATTCCGAAGGATTCCAAGGTACTCAGCAAGAACACGCAGAGAAACTTACAGGAGTTGCTGCCACTGCAATTGAAGTTAACAAACTGATTGTCGATTCTCAGTGGACCTCGCTAGGATTTGCAATTGTACTTACCCTCATTGTTTTGGCGGTAGTGTTCAGAGATATTCGTTATTCACTGCTCACGACCTCTCCTGTCATCGCTACGGTTGCTCTCCAGTGGCTCGTTATGTGGCAAATGGATGTTCCGTTATCTCTTGTAACGGTCATGATTGGATCGATTCTGGTTGGAGTCGGTGTCGACTTTTCGATTCACATAGCCAACCGTATTCGTGAACTTGGGGGCGGCATTGATGCGATTCGATCAGCAGCCGTTGGAACAGGTATGTCCCTGTTTGAAGCGGCGGTCGTAACATCGTTGGGAATGTTTACTGCCTATCAAATCCCTATTCCTGAAATCAAACCGTTCGTTACGGTCATTCTGATTCTGTTGTGGGTGGCTGCTGCTAGTGCTTTGTTCCTCCTTCCAGCAATTTTCGTGACTCTTGAGAAATATGGTATCGGGGTTGTTGGTGGTACTTCGGGTATGGCGAAACGACTTGGCCTTGGAAAGATCAAAGCCGATGACCCAGATGTACTTGAGGCAGTTCTTGTTGTTGACTCGAAGAACAAAGAAGCGTGGTGAAGCCAAGCAAAGGGATAAGACCTGTATCTCCATCAAGGAGCATGGTCAAGTATTGGCTCATGAAGTCAGAACTCGATGTCTATCCATACGCACAACTCGTAGCGGACGGGACGACGCATTGGGATGGTGTTCGTAATTATCAAGCTCGTAACATGATGAGAGATGATATGCAAATCGGTGATTTCGTTCTCTTCTACCACTCGAATTGCAAACCACCTCACGTTGCAGGTGTTGCAAGGGTTTGCCGTGAAGGATACGGTGATTTCACTTCATGGGACTCATCATCAAAGTACTTTGATGAAAAGTCAACTCCAGACAACCCTCGTTGGTTTATGGTTGACATAGAACCCGTTTGTGCGTTGAATTCCATTGTAGCGCTCGATGCTGTCCGACAAGAAGCCGCTCTAGCAGACATGCTGTTAATTCGACGTGGACAACGACTTTCAATCCAACCTGTCCAAGAAAATGAATTCAATCACATCTGTGAAATGGGTGGAGTTTCAATTTCTGATTTCAAGTGAGGCCTTTCAATGCAACCGCTACCAGCAACACAAAGAGCACTCAATATTGAGTATGCAATTCGTGATGTCGTCGTCCCTGCAACCGAACTAGAATCCCAAGGTCATTCAATTATCAAACTTAACATCGGCGATCCAATCGCCTATCCTGGATTGCCAACCCCTCCTCATATGGTCGAAGCATTTGCGAAGGCATTGAATGATGGTCGTAACGGCTATTCTCCTTCGTATGGGTTGCCTGAACTCCGAGAAGCAATCGCACATGATGAATCCAGCAAGGGTTGGCATGCTAAACCAGATGACGTTTATGTTTGTCATGGAGTTACTGAAGCGCTTCAAATCCTCTTCCAAGCAACGTTGGAGGAAGGCGATGTTGTCCTTGCCCCGGGTCCACATTACCCTCCATACATGGCCTATCCACAAATGTACGGTGCTGATACCATCGAATACAGTCTCAAATCCGAGCAAGGTTGGGCTCTTGATTTCGATGATATTGAATCCAAGATGAGCGACCATGTCCGACTGTTTGTTTTGATCAACCCCAACAATCCTACCGGTGCAGTTGTGGGCAAGGATGACATCGATCGTCTGTTGAACATCTTAGGGCAATGGCCAAATTGCATTCTTGTTGCAGACGAAATCTATGATGGTCTCGATTTTTCAAAACAGCAAGTGAGTGCTGCCAGTCGGTCTCATTCCCAACCAGTTGTGACCATGAACGGTGTTTCCAAAGTGTACTATGCACCCGGGTGGAGGATTGGCTACATGGCTTTGCATGATCCTGTGGACAGCCTCACCTCAGTTCGAGATGGCATTGAACGAATTCTTCGTTCTCGATTATGCGCTTCAACTCCAGCTCAACTTGGTTTTCTAGCCGGTCTTCAACAGGACCGATCCTGGATGGAACACTATTCAAAAACCGTTCAGGATAGGCGTGACGTCTGTTTGGAACGAATCGCTTCGATAGAAGGCCTGGAAGTCGAAAAGCCACAAGGCGCATTTTACATGTTTGTTCGATTAACCGATGAAAAATGGAAAAACAATGACAAAGAATTCGTATTGCAATTGCTTCATGAAGAACACGTTCTTTTGGTTCATGGTTCAGGGTTTAGCACTGAAAAAGGCAAAGGACATGTCCGGTTGGTGTTTTTACCAGATATTCCAACTCTACACACTGCGTTTGACCGCATTGATTCCTTCCTTCAACGTTCCCGCCTTTCATGAAGTATGCTGGCGAAGAATTCATCATGGCCAATCTCAGCGTTTGCTACATGCGGAAGGCATTCTATGGACTAATGTTCATCCTTCTCGCGCTCGCACCGAGTGCTTCGGCTTCTTCGATTGCGCAACCGACTGAATTCGATACAGTCTACCTCTATCCTCTGATTCTATCACTGTTTATTGGCGCATTGCTGTGGAAATTCTTTGTCCCGCGTCAACTTTCAGCCCTCCAAGTTGCGTTTGAAATTGATGACAACTTGTATGAAGTTCATCGGCTAACAAGGACCGTAGAGGATGCTCGTGACATCCTTCAACAAGGCCGCGTAGCATTCGGTGTTGGCTTGTACATGATGGGTATGCTCGGTGTACTTCTCTTAATTTCGGAACTCATCTTTCAGCCAGAAATTTATTTCGAACCAAATCTATGGATCATTGGGTTGTTTGTATTAATCCCAATTCTGATTTCACCATGGGAAACAATGAATGCCCAGTTGGCAGGAAAAGGAGATACAAGAATTGGTGCTACAACCATTGGAACTGGAATCCGTCGAATTTTTACCCTTGTAATTTTGGTCGGAGCAACACTGATTACACTCATCTACGGGATGAATCAGAATAATGGGAGAGTTACGCCTGTATGGCTAGCCATTACGATGTTGGTGTTCATGGCACCCACCATTTTGGCGTACGGCCGAATTATGGGTGCTTCCTGGAACATGCTTCTGGTGAATAAATGGAGAACTGCAAACGGCCGCAGGAATCCAATCGATCCTGACAAACCGTCTTTTGTCAACCGTCTCTTTTCTCTCCTTCTTGTCCTGTTTTTGATTACGATGCCTGTAACTGCCCTCAATGGTATTGTCACTGTGTTTCACGTTCTCTACAACAGCCCTTCCAATACCGAAGAGATTCTCAATTACGGTGGAATTATCGGGCATTCGATCTATGTCCGAATCGATTTGATCTCTGAAATTCTATTCCACTGGGAATTTATCAAATCAATGCCTCAGTTCCTTTCATTGTATCTTTCATTGAACATCGCTATCGTTGGATTGGCATTTATCTTTGAATTGACACGCAACCTCATTCTTGGCGGGCAAACGTTTGGTGGTATGTTTGGTGTCACTCTTGATACGCCTCGAGAGATTCGTACCGAGGAAGCTGCACAAGGTCGTCAAATTTCATTTGCCTTCGCTGGTTTTTCTGGGTACACCGTGTTGCTTTTGATTCTCGTTTGCTACAAAGAATTTGGAGATTTGATGCCATTCACATCGAATCTAGAGGCTAATGACTTTGATGAAGAAATGCGCTTGCTCACAACTTGGATGTTCATTGCGGTTGGTAACGCAGTTTTCCTGTTTACATGGTTACTTTCCATCGCTCGACTTTCACCGCTTCGCCAGATACGTTTCGATCTTGATCCGGAAGAACGCCGAGAAGGTGCGGTCATGTTTGCTGGAGGAGATTGGATGCGTGAATTCATCGATGATGCAGCATTGCAAGAAGATCTTGATGGTCTGATACGGTTTCAAAAGCAATCCATTGAGGGAGATCAATCCTTGGTTCGACATGAAAAAGCACGTGCAAGAATGTGGGAGTGTGCTATTCGAGGTCTTTGGCCGAAGGCTGTTGAAGAAGCGAAGAAAGTACTTGCCCAATCGGGTGGTGACGATGATGAAGCTCGAATGCTCATCGCTACTGGATATATTGCAACTCGCCGACTCGATGCCGCACGAGGTGCATTACGTGGACTCCAACAACCTGAAGGGTATGACGAGCCGGAACTTCTCGCATTTATTTGCGAATGGATTGACCCTTGGCATGGGACAGTCGATGAGGATGATTTGTGGGATTGGGAAAACAACTCAACCATTGATCATCTAAACGAAAAAATGCGTATGCTTCGTTACTGGTCACCTTCTTTCTCAAAAGAAGCCACCCAGCATAACGATCGCCTTTCACTTGTAACATCGATATCGAATGTTGCTACTCTTCGTATGCAGCGTAAGCATGATGAAGCACTGGAACTCGCCCTTGAGTCGGTAAAACAAGACCCACTCGGCGTACGTCCTCGAATTGCAGCATCATTGTGTCTGTTGGATCGAGGCGATTGGCATCAAGCGCTATCGATTTACAAAGAACTTCGTGAAAGTGATGTCAATGACCCAAGAGTCAAGGCACTTTCAGTCATTCTTGGGCATGAAGCCGATGCTGAGGAATTTGAGGTTTCGTTGGTCCTTGAGAAAGGTAAATCGATTAAACGTTGGTTGGATGACGCTCCAGTTAATCCGGTTGCAGGTTTGGCAACGAAAGGCGGCATCGATGAAGCAATCAATGCCAATGTAATGATTGTGAGCCATGAAGCAGTACGTCGTGGAATGACGCCTCGGTACTCAACATCGTTCATCTTCAAAGTGGTTCAATTCTTCCTCTTACCTATGATATTCATTGTTACTGGAATTGGATTGGATTCTGTATACGGAGCGGCTGAAGGCGCCGTTGCAACGGTGACATTGTTCGTTCTACAGTTCGGTTTGCATCGTTTCAATCGTCAACAGCGCAAGCAAATCAAACATCGAGATCAACGCTCCTTGGTTGAGTATGCGAAAATGATGAAGAGGTCAAAGGTCAAACCAAGTCGAGACAATATCCCTGTCGGAACACATCTCTTGCTTTCTGGAATCCTTGTTACGGTCAATGGCGTTGTACTTGACATCGGATTGCCTGGATGGTTGACTGAACGTTTGCCGAAAGATTCTGATAAAACAATTCGATCGAGACTGAAGCGAAATGCAATGACAATGTCGAAGAATCGACCCGGTAAACTATCAATTTTAACCTCCGGTTGGTGGCTGAAGCGACCAAAAGAAGAAGATGGGGATATGCCGGCTCTTGAGCGATTGATTGGTCCTGTTGCCTATCGTGGACGCCAAACCATGGTGCAGAAGAAAACAACAAGTCTGAACCGCTCAACAAAGGCAGGAAAAGGTAAAACTCCGGTGTCGGAACTCAACCTCTCAAAGAGAAATGTTCCTACTCACACCATTGCCAGTGAACGCTCAACATACTCTGGACCGAGACGACCAGGGCAGCGTCGAAACTGAACCTGAAGATTCACAGAATTCATGAACCTCTTTGTTATGGTTCGTTCATGAGCAATCGTTCACCTCGGGAATCCGTCGATGCTGTTTTGGCTGCGTCTACACAAAGCACAAGGCTCTATGGAAAGGGGCTAGGGATGATTGCATCGGAGAACATCATATCTCCTAACGTGAAGCGGGCAATTAATTCTGACCTTCACGGTCGATACGCAGAAGGGCTTCCTGGTAAGCGATACTACCAAGGTTGCGATGATTTTGATACCATCGAGGACATAGGAATAACCCTCGCAAAAGAAGTGTTTCAAGCTAATTTTGCTAACATCCAATCCACGTCCGGAACGGTGTCCAACATTGGTGCATTGAAAGCACTTGCAAAGCCTGGTGACTCAATAACAGCGGTATCAACTGCTGATGGAGGTCATATCTCTCATGCACGTATGGGTGCTGTTGGTCTTCGAGATCTCAATGTTTCAACTTACCCATGGGACGTGGATCGAATGGAACCTGACATCGATGCATCCTGCGCCCTCATTCGTGAAATTCAACCAAAAATTACTCTCGTCGGGCAATCTGTATTTCTCTTTCCAACACCTTTGAAAGAACTTGCAGCAGCAGCTCATGAAGTTGGTTCAACTGTCATGTACGATGGTGCTCACGTATTGGGTCTGATTGCAGGTGGTGTATTTCAAGATCCATTGCGAGAGGGTGCTGATGTGATGACTGGATCCTCTCACAAGACATTCCCAGGCCCTCAAGGAGGGTTCTTGCTTTCTTCGAGTGAAGACCAAACGTTTCATCGAAAATTGAACAATGCAATGTTCCCTGGTGTCTGTTCCTCGTATCACTTGCACCATGTTGCAGGAAAAGTTGTAGCCTTGGCAGAGTTTGAGGCATTCGGTCATGCCTATGCAAGTGACATCGTCCGTAATGCCCGGGTTTTCGCTGAATCGCTCGCCGCCGAAGGGTTTGATGTATTGGCAGAATCGCGCGGATATACTGCATCGCATCAGGTTCTGACGAGGCATGGTGAGATCGATTCCGGGGCTGGTGCTGTGGCTGCAAAGAAGTTAGAAGACGCAGGCATCATTACAAACATGAACATGCTCCCTGGCGATACCAAAGCAATGACACCATCTGGACTACGCTTGGGTGTTCAGGAATTAACTCGGGTTGGAATGGGCGTGAATGAAATGGCAGAAGTCGCTTCCTTGTACGCTCGCATTCTCATTCATGATGAGGATCCAAACGTTGTCAAAAACGATGTCCACCATCTGAAATCTGAGTTCCAACATGTTCAGTATTGTTTTGACTCAGAATCCATCCCTGCATACGAAGGGATGTGATGGTAATTACAACTGCGAACGAGTTGTTGTTTTCATCTCACACAGGGCGACTCATCCATCCACATTTGGGAGAGACTCTGGTTTGGAAACAACACGAATTTCATACATGGTGGAATCTTTTCGAATCAACAATGGATCATCCGCTTAGTCGAACAATTGTCAATGCATTCGTCGATACGCTAGAATTCAAGACCCTTCTTCGTCCCAAACGTGGTCTTTTTGGAGGGAAGAAATTTCAATCGGAATTAAATTCTCTTTCAACAACACTTGGTTGGGGTGCAGTGAGCCTGAAATCACAACTTGTGACAAACAGTGCACACCCACTGCTATCGGTCGCATTCGCTCAATATGTGTTTGAAACTCTTGAGGAAAAACGATTCAAAGTTCGGTGGACAGAACCCAGGCCTCAGACAGTACAACTTGAACTGGATTCCTCTCAGGCCTTACCTTCGCCGTCACCTTTTGATCAGTTTCCATGGTCAAATGGTTCACCCATTCAACAGATAGATGATTCTGCAATCATTCTTGAATCTGGAGAAGAGTATGAACTCAGGATGGAGGGCGAGCGTGTGATACTCATACCCGCCGAGGCCATTGAACGATTCATGGTGGCTTGTTTACCATATGCGCCGGCTCAGGATTACGATTGGTTTAATCATAAAATAGAATCATTTGTTCCATTTGACAACCTTTTGCCGACCGTTATACAATCAGTCTCAATGATGTTTCTCGAGGGTGAACGGCCAGTCTACATCATCGATGAATCAAGTTGGCCAGCATATTTTATGTCGTATTTGAATGAACGTGGTTGGGGTGATGTTGTACTACATGGTTACAGTTCCGATACATTTGAACTCAATGTATCTCTCAAACCAAGTGCTGGTATGCCTTTTACGCTTGGAATGCTCTGTGGAATGTGGCAGCGAGCACACGGCAGGGCTTTTCAAATTCATCTAACCGAGAAGAATGATATTTTTCATCTAACAATCCAATCACTCCACGAATATCAAAACCAATCATAGTTCGCCAATTTCATCGTATTGAAGTGAGCAAACAAGGTCAAGGTTCATAACCGAATCATGATGTCGTAAGAATAGTCAAGACGCGGAGGCTTCATTCTATGTCACTAAATCACAACCAAATGGCTTATGCTGCAATTATTTCAACCTTGATTTTTGGTTCTCTATTCGTAGGAATAAGTGGATTCTATCAGACCTCTTCCGGAGTTGGAGATTTCGATAGTGCAGCTGAAGAAAACATCACGCCAGATTTGGAAATCAGTTCCGGAGATGCATTAGACACGGATGATGACGGTCTTCCAGATGTTCTTGAAACGTCGCAATACGGTACCGACCCCGAAGATAAGGATACCGATGATGACGGAATGAGCGACGGTTGGGAAGTCGATCACGGCCTGAATCCACTTGACAACGGAGAATCTGAGGAAGAAGAAGAAGAATCTGGTTCCACAAACACTGCAGATGATGCTGAGGTAAGCAACGAAAGTGATTCTTGGCCAGATCCTACACAAGGACGTTATGGCGACCCTGATAATGATGGTTTGACCAACGAACAGGAAGCTGAACTCGGTACTGACCCTCAACGTGCAGACACTGACAACGATGGGCTCAATGACCGATGGGAGTCTCTGTACACAATGAACGTCTCCTCCCCTGACGGTACAGTTATGCTCTTCAATCCGCTCTCAGGAAACTGGGATTGTACACTCCTTAACGGACCACTTGAACAAACACTTTCTGATCTTCTTGAAGACTTTGAAGGCGCTCCAACATGGGAAGAACTTGAAAATCCATTGGGTAAGCATTCCTGCGACCAAGTTTTGGATTTCGATGATGATGGTCTCCTAAACTTCCAGGAAGAAGCGTACGGTACCAACCCAGCTGCAGAGGATTCTGATGACGATATGTTGCCTGACATTCTTGAAGTTAACAGTGCAAACATGGTTCTTGATTTCCAGTTGGGCTCGAACTGCGGTGAACCAGTCATCACTCCGCCTTCGCAACGTCTTCCTACCGAGGCACCGTTTGCTGACGAAGTGAGTGCAACTTGGTTTTTGTCTGACATGGACGGCGATGGTTTCCTAAATGGCCCAAGTGACTGGGATACAGATGGTGATGGTATGCCTGACGGATTTGAGTATTGTTTCTCATTCCAAAACAATCATCCACTCAATGTTGCTAACCCACAAAAAGCATTCTCAGAACGCTTGAATCCTTCAAACGCTTCAGACGGTTACAATGATTGGGACGAAGATGGACTGAACAACCTCGAAGAATATCAAGTGGCTTTGAAATTTGGATTAACAAACGGTTTGCCATCATTTACATCACCATGGACTGAAGATACCGACCAAGATGGAATGCCTGATGGTTGGGAAGCAACCCAATACAACCGCACAACCCTCGAGTACCCTCTTAACCCAAGAAATGCTAGTAACGCCAACGAGGATATCGATTTCGATGGATGGGATTCCGACGGTGACGGTGATGTACTCTTCGACGAACTTGAACTCACCACCACTGTAGTCGATGTTTATGTTCAAATTGGAGATTACGTTACAGCCAACTCAACCGTTGCACGTGGACAATACACCCTTGGTGGCGGAAATAAGCAGACCGTTTACCTTGTCGCTCCAGTTGATGGATACGTGTACCACATCAATGTAGCACCTGGCGATCAAGTCGATTCTCGATTGTTTGTTTGGATGAACGTTGTAGAAGAATCAGAGAGATTCACAAACCTCATGGAATACGAAGCTCGACTTGATGAAAACGGTAATGCGATTGGTCGCTCAACAGACCCAACTCACGGAGACACAGACCGTGATGGCCTTCTCGATGGTATTGAAGTCGGTGGATGGGAAATTCTTGTTGTCAATCGTGGTGTTCAAGTGACATGGGTTGTATCTGACCCAGGACTAGCAGACACGGACTCCGATGGACTGTCTGACTTCGTTGAATTCTCTTCCACTTGTGATGGTCAAGGCTCCAATGCCTCCAATGTCGACACCGATGGTGATGGTGAAAGTGACCAACAAGAAGTCATGCTCGGATACGTCTTCAACGGAGAGCAATATTTTACCTCAGCTTGTATGTTTGACACAGACAACGACGGACTAGAAGACGGAGAAGAAGTCATCGCAGGTGCAGACAACTTCGTAACGCATGCAAACAATTCCGATACGGACAATGACGGTCTTATTGATGGTAATGAGATTCTCTTCATCCCACGTCCATTCCAGTACGAAACGAATCCGCTGATCAACGATACAGATGGCGACGGAATGCTTGATGGCTGGGAAATGCAAGTTAAATCTACAGAAGACAACACGAACTCACATTCGCTTTGGGTTGCTATTTCCAATTGGGATCGACCCGGTTGTACTGAATCTCAAACCAACAGTTGCTTGATGGAACCAGGTGGCTACGTTTGGCTGAACTGGCTTGGTGGATTTGAATTGCAAAAGAAATACGAGGTTTCCGAAATGAATCTATCAGGATTTGATATGCCAGGTAACACATTGTGTGATGGGTGCAAGGGCCGATGGGCTCTGGATCCGTCTCTCAATTCCTTGAAGGATGATACCTACGACATCGATAACGATACTCTTCCAAACGGAGCGGAAGCTCCAACAAACTGGAATACAAATCCTGTTGATGATGACACCGATGGCGATATGTTGCCTGATGGTTGGGAAGTTCAGTATTCCTATGAGGCAATTAACAACAACCTCGTTGATAATTCAACCATCAGTGCATACGGTGCACGTGGTGTCATGGACCCATCGATGGCAGACAGTGACCTCGATGGAATCGATGATGGTCAAGAAGATCCAGACAGTGACGGCCTCAACCGTACAGGCTTGATCAAGAAATACTGTCCTGGATACAACGATTCCACCAACGCAGAATGCAACATCGATCCTGACACTCCTGATGGCTTAAAATTCTACAATAATCTCGAAAACTACACGAATTATGAAGAGTTGCAAAACGGAACCAATCCTGTTACAAACGATACAGATGGCGACGCTTGGGAAGATGGACCTGAAGTCTACTATATGGATCATGATGACGACGGAATGGCTACAGGATGGGAGTATCACTTCGAATTCGATCCGTTTGACGGAGCCGATCGCTTGGTTGATAGTGACGGCGATGGCCATACGAATTATTGTGAATTCAAGTGGGATACAAACCCAAGAAATCCAATCAGTTTCCCTGGTCAAGGTGAACTGTGCGATCCATTCGAAGGCCAGTGACGTATGTTGAACATGACAAAAACAGCGCCCTTGCTCGTTTTGTGTCTGTTAATGTCTGTTCTTGCACCAACTACCTTGGCAGAGGGTGATTCGGATGTCGATACACCTCGTATTCTGTTCGATCAATCCGATGGCATAGTCGTTGATTCGGTTGTTAACCTTACAGGAATCTCCAATGTTCCTCTTACATCGGTTGAGGTAACCATCTGGAATATATCGATGCCAGATCAATGGACTCTGGTTTCTTCGAGTCCATATTTGGATCTTGTCGTACCATATTCAGATTCAGAATCATCAGAAACGATGTGGTCCTGGAGTCACGACTTTCATGTTGATGATTTGGAGTGTACTTGTTATGTCGAAGTTTCTTTGATGGAGCAAACAGAACTAATCTCTTTTGGCTTAGTGGTGTACGTGGGGGACTCATTTCACCGCCCAGTTTTGAGTCAATCAAATTCATTGGAATCCGTGAACCTTTTTTCTATGGAAATCTTCAATGCCGACGCAATTGTACTTTCGTATGATGTGTTGCTTCCAATGTATCAAGGAGAATCCTCTCAATCCAATATTAATATCATACCGAACATGCGCATTTGTCCTGCACCAAACGGAATCTGTACCGAAGAATATTCATCAGTACTGGTAAGTTCGACCTTTTCTGAAGAACTGGAATTGGGATTCAACACGAACGAGAACAGTATATCCGATGGATATTACCTACTTCAAGTGCAAGTTCAGGATGAATTTCTTACGTTATCCAACAATTTTACTCAGTATGTGTTGTTCGATCAAACCGAACCGAGTGTAGAATTGTCTGCTGTAGAACAGGTCAATGAATCAGAATCAATCGTAGTAGACATTCAAGTTGATGATGGTTATATTGCCTCCAGTTATGTCATCACGTGGAGCATAATAGGGCCAGATGGATTGCCACGGTCAGTACTGAGTTCTGAAATTCTAGAAGATAACCGGTTAGAATTTTTACCCACGAAATCCGGTCAGTATCAGGTTAATGCCCTCGTTCGTGATACGGGTGGTTTCCTTGTTGCTGTCAATCACAATGTGAATGTATCCAATATCGATCCTTCGGTATCTGTTCGTTATGATGGATTTTTAATAGAAGACGGGTCAATCGTAACTGTTGCATCATTTTCAGATTGGTTGTTCAGTGCAAATACATCCACCGATAGCCAAAATGACGTTGAAGGTCTCGAATATTTTTGGTACGTTGACGGTAAATCCTTACTCAGCGGACAATCTTACCTCTCTTCTTCAGATCTTCAATCCTCTTCGTTCAACGAAATACGTGTTGAGGTTGTTGATGATGATGGTTCATCATCGAATATGTCGTTTGAAGTTGTTCTGCAAACATCTGAAAGCGAGGAATCCATGAGTAATGCTGTATTGATTTCATTACTGGGGTTGTTCTTCATTCTCTTTGTTGCAATGGTTATCACGTTTCGACGGCGAGTAAAATCTGACGTAAGTACAGGATTTGTAAAATGGACTGAACGTAGCGACGGTCCAAAGAATTGATTAAAGAACTGTGAGGGTTGGAATAGGTTGGTGAGCACTATGTTTGAGGGAGCTTTCAAGTCGTTGCCGGATAAACCCCAAGATATCAGCAAGGAATCTTATCGTGAGCGTCAGACGCGTCTCTTATCACAATTTGATGTAGGTGATTTGGTAATCATTTCCTCGCTTCCAGAGGCTACGCGAAGCAATGACGTTCACTATCCTTACAGATCTTCGAGTGATATGCTCTACATGTGTGGATGGAGCGATCCCGAAGCTACGTTAGTGTTCTATCATGAGGAAGGTCAGTGGATTGCTCACTTGTTTGTTCAGCCCAAAGATACATTGATGGAAATTTGGGAAGGTCGTCGACCTGGAGTTGAAGGTGCTCTCCGTGATTGGGCAGTTGATCGTGCTAGCCCATCGAATGAATTATCCAGCCATTTACATGAACTCCTGGAAAAAGCAGTTCGGGTTCATTTGCGAACAGGTATCAATACCAATATCGATTCCATTGTTGTAAGGGCTGTCGAGAAAAGGGATAGAAAGCGCCAACATTTTGGAACTGGACCAATAAGCGTCGAAGACCCAAGCCGTCGAATTGCTGAAATGCGTTTGAGAAAGTCTGAGCAAGAGATTGAACAGATGCGGTATGCTGCGGATGTTTCCTCAAAAGCACACGAACTGGCTATGGCTGCAAGTAAAGATGGAATTCATGAATTCCAAATTCAATCGATCATTGAGGGCTTTTTTGTTTATGGTGGAACCAGTGGTTGGGCATATCCATCGATCGTAGGATGTGGAGAAAATGCAACGATTCTCCATTATACAGTCAACAATTCGCCTTGTAAATCAGACGAAATCATTCTCATCGATGCAGGTGCAGAGTACAATGGATATGCTGCTGATATCACACGCTCTTGGCCAATTGGAGGGACGTTCAGTGATGCTCAAAAGGAAATTTATGAAATTGTTCTTGATGCGCAAGAGAAAGCGATTGATGCATGCCGTGTTGGAAATCCATACAATATGCCTCATGAAGTTGCATGCAAGGCTCTCGCAGAAGGTCTTATTCGATTAGGGATCATCACTCAGCCCTTGGATGAAGCCTTGGACTTCGAGTCCGGTGATCTTCGTAAATGGTACATGCACAACACAGGGCATTGGCTAGGTCTAGATGTTCATGATGTTGGAACATACAAACCCGATGGCACGCCTCGACTTCTAGAAGCAGGTATGGTCCTTACAGTGGAGCCAGGATTGTATTTTGGTGCTTGGCGTCCTGATGTGGACTGCCCCGAACGGTATGCAAACATTGGAATTCGAATTGAAGATGACGTTCTTGTAACAGATGGAGACCCTGATGTCTTGACAGATTCGTGTCCAAAAACAATTGATGATATTGAACGGATTGTTGGTTCTCTTTGAGGTGGCCTTATGGCTTGGACTTCGATACTCCATCGTGTTTTGTCTTCGAATGAGATTTTTAGATTATCCGTTGCAGATTGTATTGAATTGTACAATGAAGCTCCTTTGCACCAATTAATGGAAGCTGCACACCATCGTCGATTGCAGCATAATCCAAACAATGAAGTGACCTACCTTGTTGATCGTAACATCAATTACACGAATGTCTGCACAATTAATTGTCAATTCTGTTCTTTCTATCGTCCACCTGGTCATGAGGAAACATACACCCAATCGTATGAAGAAATTCATTCTAGGATCGAGGAACTAGAGGCGATCGGAGGGTCGCGTATCCTCATGCAAGGTGGAGTGAACCCCTCGCTTGATTTTGATTGGTATCTCAATCTCATTACTGAATTAAGGGCTGAACATCCCACAATTGACTTGGATTGCTTTTCACCGATTGAGATCGAAGGTATTGCAGAGGTAACTGAACTCACAACACAAGAAGTACTCAGTCAACTCAAAGATGCTGGAATGCACGGGCTTCCTGGTGGAGGTGCTGAGATGCTTGTCGAAACTGTACGAAAGGATGTTTCTCCCAAAAAAGGACATCCTGATAATTGGTTGCGTGTAATGAAGGAAGCACAATTGCTTGGATTAACTACCAGTGCAACGAATGTTATTGGCTTTGGTGAAACAAATTCAGACAGAGTACAACATCTTCATCGAATTCGTGAGCAGCAAGACGAAATTCTCTCAAAGGGATTGATCGGATTTACATCCTTTATCGCTTGGCCAGTTCAGCTTGAAACCAATACCTTTGGTAAGCGAAACAAAGGACAAAATCGATTTGAGCGTGGCGCAGGTTCAACCGAATACCTCAGACATGTGGCAATTTCAAGATTGTTCCTCGATAACGTCCCTCACATCCAAGCTTCTTGGCCAACAATGGGAATGGGAATTGCGCAAATGGCCCTTCTAGCCGGTGCAGATGATGCAGGATCTACAATGATGGAAGAGAATGTTGTGTCTGCCTCAGGTACAACTAAGTTTAGTGCTACAGAATACGAATTACAACTTTCTATCCGTAGATCTGGATTCGTACCTTTTCGAAGGGATAGTGATTACAATCGATTGGAGACTCCAAGCGCTCTTGACGATGCTCCCGAAGCGGCATGTCAACCTCCATCTCAAACGGTAGAATTGGTGTAGAATACTACCCATATTTCTGCAACGATGTTGCGACCGCCCTTACTCGATTCACCTGTTGGATTATACTCTTGGCCATTGTACAAACCACGGTACGTGAGTTCATTGATTTGGCCGTTCATATCAACCCACGAAGTAATGTCGTGGCTCCATTGTTTGACATCTTGTCCTGCGCACCAACCTGCTCTTCCAAATGGCCATGATCCATATTGATTAGCCACGACACCATTGCTCACTTCGTTTTCACAACCAGTGTTCGAGTAAACAATTGGGTGCCATTCGTAAGCATGATGAGAATCGATGTAGTAGTGATGTTGGTGATCACAAAACTCTGCACAATTTGCATCATCTTTTTGGAAACCATGTCCTGTAATTGTTGCAACAATTTCAACGCGGGTTGTTTCGGATGGAACGGTGAAATTTAGGCTCCGAACATATCGACTCTCGTTGTTGTATGACCCATCAAATTGACCTCCAGTAAACCCAAATTCAGCATCAAATGTACGTTCACCACTCCCCCAATTGGAGAATAAGAATTTGATTGTCATATCTCCTTTGTTTGCCCCTTTGTAACGGAATCTACGTTCTTGGTCATCCTCCAACATGAAGAGGTACGGACTGATATCTGTGAGCCATCTACCTTCACGTCCATAGGTGGTAATCCATCGCATGAATTCAGTTCCACAAGAAGAAGAATTGTCGTCATCGCATATGTAGAGATGTGCAAGATAATCCCATTCGTGGCATCCGCCGTAACTTCCATCACTTTTCTGATAGCGATTCCTTCGCTCGTCACAAGCATGTTCGTGGAATACTTCGAGTGTATCGTAGGAACTCAAATTCTCTGGTAACGTAAATGTAGCATTTCGATATGAGTTGTGATTGGCACCCCAACCACCTGCATGTCGTTCGAAATCATACAACGTAACGACATCGACCCCAGAATCTTGCATTCGAATTTCTGGTTCAAATTCAGCATTCCATTGGTGTGGTTCGTAGGTGTAATGGAACGGATCATTGGTTTGTGAGATCCAAGCATAAATCGATCCAGTATCTCTTGCCCGTTGGAATCGATCAATACCCATAAAGAATGGGCTATTGAAATTGGAAATCATATCACCAAGTCCTCCTTGAATATTGCTTGCATCCATGTCAATGTAGTGGATTCGTCCATCCCATTGCTCTTCTTCACTGGGATTTAATCTCGATTCCACATCACTCTTTCGAGACAGTACATCATTGTGATACGTTGAATCGAAGGAACCATAGAACAGATGAGTATTTTCTGGTAAATTACGAATAAACGTCCCTGGATTGGTTGCCCAAGTCCCTGAATTTGAATTTCCGCTGCTATCGGTATACTTGAACATGAAAAGATATACATCGGTTCCAGTCCATTTGTTTTGGAACGTAAATGTACCATCAAGCGTGGGTACTGTAAATGTTGGAACAATATCCATCGGCCCAGTCACAGAAGTTCCAGTTGTCCACTGGACTGGTTTTTGTACAATCGCACAACCATCTGAATCGATTGTCCAATGCGTAGGACTGTCCGCACAAATATCGACATTTGCGAATACTCCATCACCATCAAGATCCGCACAGCCAGCAGCATTGACTTGAAGACCTGCAGGTGTTCCTTCACATTGATCGATTAAGTCATTCACTCCATCGGAATCGGAATCACGTTCAATTGCGGCACAACCGAATTCATCCACATCTGTAGCGCCCAAGGGTGTTGTCGGGCATAAGTCCAGAGTCGCCCCTGTTGCATTAACGTCGTTGACATTATCGTTATCGTCATCAACATCTTCAGTGGAATCAAAACATCCATCCATGTCAAAATCTGTCAGTTCACTTCGCTCTGACATCCAATTTGAACGACCCTTGGGGCAAAGGTCCGATGTATCATTTTCTCCATCATTATCATCATCAGCATCTTCAAGTAAATCGTTGCATCCATCTTGATCCCAATCGTTGTATAGGTTCGCTGGCCAATTGATCTCACCATCGAGACATGCATCATTGACGTCGGGAATACCGTCTCCGTCGTCATCAGAATCTTCTGTCAAATCATTGCATCCATCTCGATCACGATCGTTTTCCGTCGTGCTAATCCATCCGATGGTGGATGTGCATCCATCCTCAGCATCCAATATGCTATCATTGTCATCATCGAGATCCTCGTCGTAATCTCTACAACCATCTTGATCAGCATCACTTGTACTACTTGATGCCCAACCATCAGCCTCTCCTAGACCATTTGGACAGTTGTCGAATTGGTCTTCAATTCCATCACCGTCAGCATCATTGTTCACTTCAATAAGAATCGAAGTATTGCGTTCATCTTCTGATGATGAGAAAACTCCACAACTTGCTTTAGCATGAACAAGGAATGATTCAGTACGCAAATCCAATTCTGAAAGGATGAACGAAAAGGCTCCATCGTCTTGCAATGACATCGTATAAGTATCCATAGATGTGCCCTCTCCGGGAATCGTCAGAACAACATTACATGATTCAATTGACTGATGCAATACTTGTCCTTGAAAGACCATCACGGATGATTCTGCAACGAGATACTGTGGTACAATGAGAGAGATGCCCCCTTCATCTGGAACAGCGACATCAACGGAATTGGTCATGACAATCGAATCACCTTCTGATGGTGTAATTGTTACTTCAAGTTGGTATTCACCAGGTGAATCTGGCAACAAAACAACAGAGATGTATGTTGGCTTCTGGGTCACTGACCAACCATTTGCATCGATACCTTCGCCATCTTTTGTAATGAAGGACTCAATCTCATAACTCCCTTCTCCCGTCGTTACGAGAAGAATCGTCAATTCCGTGATCTCACCAATTTCACCCATTATTGATTCTTCATTCCATGAAGCTTCGATGCTGTAAGGTACAGGAATAATCTCGTTCTCATCAGCGGTGTCGCTAGAATCACCACTTCCAAAACATCCAGACAACATCAACAGGGAGAGGAATACAGCAACGAATGGGCTCTTCGTCATAGCCCTACATAGAGGTTTAGACCATGAACCTAACGTTTGCCAATATAGAACTGCTCAGTCCTCGGGTCGTTGATAATTTGATTTTTGAGATTGACGTTCTTATCTGCAAAATCAACCTTAATCGGGCATACCCAAAGCAGTGGCATTTTATTTTGACGTTTAATTTTGAGAATAAATTCCCAATGAATCCTATGGAGTGGAGAATTCATCGTACCTGGCCACAATTCCTTGGGTGGATCGATTACGAAGGATCCATCTTCCGCAACTGTTGAATGGCCACCTTCGCCAGAGAATCTCATTGGACGCAGGAATACGCCTCCTTGTATGTCCTTCCTTTCAATAGGAGAATCTTCACCGCCGGCTGTGCCATCATCCAAACCAGATTCCCAGTGGTGAGGCAAGGGAGTTGAAAGGCCGATAGGAGGTTGCGAATCTTCAGTGGATTGAGAAAGTTCGATCAACGATTCTCTGGACGGAGGTAATGTACCAACCTGCCAATGAACGGACATCGATTTCCAATCGGGTTGATTTGATGGCAGTTGGATTGATCCACTTAGTGGCTCCCCACTTACAATGGATGGACTAAATTCAACAATAGGTTGCTTTATTGGTTCTTTAAAAAAATCCTGTTGCCGTTTTAGATCTATGAAATTAGCAACAAGACGTAAAGCGATCGGAATCATCAAAATGGGTACAACAACGATGCTGAGTAATGGATAATCAAGCAATCCAATTTGCAAACTTTTTGTCCCAAAACTAGGAATGCCTAGTTCGCGCAAAAGTGGTTCGATAAACAGATACACAAGAGTAGACAAGAGTAAAATCACTGCTATGTTGATCATATTTCGAGCATGCGCATGGAGTTGATTTGGTAAAATATACCAGCCTCTCCGTTGTTCATTTACCAACTGCACAAAAGGGCGAGAATCATTCCGTCTATCTGTTGATTCTGACCATTCATCACCATTTTCATTGACGATCAGTCGTTGGATCAACCAACCCTCTTCACTTTCAAGCCGGTATGGAGGTAATCGATTTTTGACATCCGATTTACTGAGATCAGTTTCCAAAATTTTTTCTGATATTGGTGCTGCTTCAGGATTTATTCGACGGTCATCGAATGGTGGGTAACGCACACGGTGAAGAATCGACCATTTGCCCATTGCTGCATCACCTCATGTGAAGAGTAATTTGACTCCAGCCTGAAGGGCGAGTTTACGGAATGCGGGGACTTTCTTGAGAAGTGCAAGACCAAGTGGGACAGGTTTCTCGATATCCCCAATTTCATTAATGAGGCTGATGACTTCTGGTTTTGCAAAGTTTGCAAAATGATTGTCTAATTCTTCGTCAGTTCTCGTCGAAACAAGAAGATCACGAAGAGCCCGTGCTCGATCTTGTTCCCTTTTCATCTTCGGCCAAGATGATTTTGTAACTGATTTGAGGTCCTTCTCACTGAGTTGATTTGAGTTGACTTGCTTCACCAGTTTGTCAGCAATGGATGAAATTTGTTTGAAACCGGGGCCGAGTCCTCCACCAGTGGTTGGTTTGGCCATACCGGCTGCATCCCCAATCACCATGACTCGATCTTTGAATGGACGACGAATCATTCCCGATGGCACGGGGCCACAGTATCGGGCCGTTTCCGTTATGTTGGCAAACCGATCTTTCCACAATGGATGGTTCAACAAATCATTGTAACAATCAAGAACTGTTCTGCCGTCTAAGAGATCAGCCTTTGACCAAAGCCCAATTCTATGCGTTCCATTCCCAGAAGGAATCACCCAAGCAAAGAAACCAGGTGCTATTTCTGAACCACTGTACATCTCAAGCCAACGGTTTTGTCCTTCATATCCTACGACTTCGGTTTGGAATCCAACCATCATCTCTTTTGGATAGCCCATCTTAAACCGACGTCGGACCCAGGAATGAGCTCCGTCGCAACCGATCAGAAGTTTACAGTTGAGTGTTGTTATCTCCTCAGTTCTTTGGTTTTTGATATCAACAACAACACCATTCGGCTGAACATCGGCAGATATCGGCTGTGATTCTAGGAGTATATCTGCTCCTGATTCGAGTCCTTGTTGAACTACAGTTTGGTCAAATCTTTTGCGACAGACAACATATGTTCGTAATTCGCCCTCTCGTCCGACAGGGACGAGTGTTCCCGATGGGCCATGAATGAGGGCTCCATCGACATCAGCAACTACGGTATCGTAGGCTTCTACAGCGTCCATTGCACTTGGGGTAACAAGTCCTGCACATTGGAACGGCCTCCCAACTTCATTGTGTTCTTCGACCATGAGGACGGATAGTCCACGGTTACAAAGAAGCCGGGATGTATATCCTCCGACTGGGCCGGCTCCGATGATAATCACATCATAGTCGAAGTCCATGGTTACCTACGACGGACCGAACTTCAAGAAGTTTCTTCTCTATCTAGCGTTTAGCAAACCGGTAACCTACCCGTTCGTTCTTTTTGAGGTAGAGAATAGCAGTGTATGGGTTTCCTGATTTTTTGGCTATGAGATCATCGAATGGTCCGATTTCACCCTTCTCAATAAGTTGCTTTGCTTCTTCTCGAGTGATTTCTCGCTTTGAGATTTCACGAGCGATATCAATTTTACATCCACTGGCACTAGTTTTTGGACGATAATGGGTTTCAGTTTCAAAGATTTCAGTTCCGTGTTTTGGGCAAACTGCCACAACTCCAGGTT
>JACETE010000014.1 GCA_013911465.1 Candidatus Poseidoniales archaeon | reverse complement strand
GAGTAGATGTGGGAATTCTTTGTGTTCAGCATACACCGATACGCGACTTACTACGGAGGCTTGGCCTCGAATCTCATCCACGCTTTGTGGGCGATGTCTCTCGACCCAAAGTTCGCTCATATCCCCAAGAGATTGGCGAGCATCTTTCAACATTCGGTTTGTTTTTTTTGGAGTGGATTTCCCGCCCCCCTTAAGGGGGGCGTCAGCCGAATCAGTCATAACCTTCCACATCTTAGGTCGAATGAGCGCCATGACGAACAGTACCACAAACCGAAATGTATTCACTGCAGTGACGTTAATCTTGATGTTCCTTCTTGCTGACGTATTTGTCCCATCTGCTTTCCCTGCACCGGAACTTCTCGATGAGGAGCCTTCCGTTCAACACGTCATTTCAACCGTCAGTCCATCGTTGGACACTTACATTGATTCGGATTATCCAAACGATGACTATGCAGGCGAAGATACAGGCCTGCTTGGCGAATCCGGAACTAGTGACGCTCGTCTACTGTTCTCTTTCCCTCTGAATTTTGCTACGACCGACACAATTCACTCCGCACGCTTGGATTTGGTTTGTTCGAACAGCGGTGCGACCAACGGGTTCGCAGTTTATCCAGCAGCAACCGTTGTTGCATGGGATGAAAACACAACGTGGAATTCAAGAGACGGGCTCTTGCTCTGGGGCGAACCTGGGGCAAACGACGGTTCTGACCGATCCGATTGGGAGCCTCCGGTCGTCACCTCACCTCTTGGCCCGAGCGGTGGTTCCTCGAACGTTCAGTTGAACGTCACTGCTCTAGCCCAGAGTGCAGTTGCGTCTGGCGCCTCTGCATTGGAAGTTCTCGTTTCGGCTCATGATTCTCAATACGATTGTGCAATGAATGAATCGTTGAATGTGGCCGATCGACCGAGCCTTCGCATTGATTCATCAACAAACACAGCAGGTTCTGGAGGTCTTCTCACGCCCAACTTTGTTGACGATGGTGCTCCGCTTATGTCCAGCGATTTCATCCTCAGTGCTGATTTGACGCCGACCATGACTTGGAATGCCTATTCGGGTATCTTGGTTGAAGTTCAACTCTCATTGGATGATGGATTCAAGAGCGATCAAGACAACTACAACTGGTTGTACAACTCTGATGTGCAAAGCTCAAGGTTCACCTTTTCAGGTTCAACTGGTTCGCTCGACATACCTTCATCGGATGCATTTAGCAACGGAACGGAAATGCACTACAGAATGCGAGCAATGGATTCGACTGGAACATTGAGTTCATGGACCAGTGGCTATTTCTTCTTGCCAACGCATGACGTGACTGTCTACAACGATGGGTCTGCTTCCCTTGCAGTAGACATCAACGATTTGTCCGATGAACTCGATTTCATCGAGGATTCATATGTTGACGAAGACAACAAGAACACAAATTACGGATCCTCTTCGACGTTGATGACACAGGTGACGTCAAACCGTGAGACGATGTCATACTTCCGTATCAACTTCGACCGATTGGGTCTTCACTCAAATGCAACGATTCTTGATGCATCTCTCAATCTTACCCGCTCGACATCGAGTGGTTCAGCAACACTCGCTCTGCATCAATTGACCGATTCCGATGTTTGGACTGAAGGAGACATGACATGGCGTCGACCTGTCAGCAACCAACTCTGGGATGATGGAGGTCGAGAATACCTCAGTTATGCAACAGATTCTGGTGTCATGGGTTCACAAACGAGTGATGATTTTGCCTTTGATCTCACAAGTTACATTCAGCATCATCTCGATAACGGAGGTCCAGATTCTCTTGACTTTGCCATGGCTGCACGTTCACAAAACGGAGCATACGCCGCCAACAGCGGTGTTGATTCGGTAACCTTCCATTCCTCTGATGCTTCTTCTGACAATGACAAGCCCCGTCTCTTCATCCAATACGATTGGTCGAACCCAGTCACGGTTGCTCCTTCACTTGTCTCTCCATGGGACGGTGAAACATTGTGGAATCAAAGCGGTCACAACTTCACTGGAAACACCACGCCTACGCTCACATGGTCCTCCTCGACATCCTCTTCCTACGACATGATCTTCGAACTCTCAACCGATTCATTGTTCCATGACCAAGTCGCTCGTATCGACACCAGAGTCGACAACGACTTCGCTCCGTCGGATGGGGAAGTCACCTTCGATGGTGCTGATAGTCTTGAAACTGGACACATGTACAATTGGCGTATGTTGCACGTTGATTCGGACGGTCGTCATGGAGAATGGTCGTATTCCTCATTCCTCATCAGTGCGATGAGTTCGACATGGCTTGGAGGAGATCGATACGAATTCCGACTCAAGCAAGGCAATGCCAGTTCAGATGGGCTCCATCCTGAATGTGCTGACACGTACATCGACTCCGGTATGCCAAACTCAAACTATGGTTCAGAAACTGAATTGCAAGCATCCTACAACACCATTCCTTCCGAAACGACGATTCTGTTCGGCTGTGACCTCTCATCCACCTTCTTGCCTTCTGGATACGCAGTGGAATCTGCGAATCTTGAGTTCTATCTCAGTGATTTCCCATTCGGAACACCCGTTGTTGGTGCTTGGGAAAACACCCAGCATGGTTGGACAGAAGACGGAGCCACATGGGCAACCTACGATGGTGTCAACACCTGGAACAATGTTGGAGCAAAAGGAAGTGAGCGATCGTCGTTGCTCGACTCGGTCAGCATTGGGTCAGGATACACTTCGAGCTCATCCGTCAACTGGAACGTTACTCTTGCAGTGCAGAATGCAATGCGAGACAACCACTCTGCCGATTTCATTCTCGGTGTCGTTGGAGCAGGTACTGGTCAAATCCGTGACGTTCTCTTCCACCCTGGAACTGCAGTCGATGCAAAACGTCCTGAACTCTCCTTCGTTTACGTACCTGGTTCGAATGCAATTCCAATCGAACCCGTACCAGTCATGCCTCTCAACGGCAGTTGGAGCATCGCTGACGGCGTCAACCCTGAACCAATCCATCGACCAATGATGAATTGGACTCATTCTTCCGCAGTCTCAGTAAGCGGCTATGCGGTTCAAATGGATACGACAGACACCTTCGACAGTAACGATATGAGCATTGAAACATCATGGTCAAACTCCGGCTTTGATCTGTCAAACAACGCCTTCACACCGTTGTCCGATCTCGATGATGGTAAGACATGGTATTGGCGAGTGCGTGCAATTTCTTCAACAAATCAACTTGGAAATTGGTCGCAGACCTTCCATTTCAATCTCCCTTCCCTTGTGACTTGGAATCTTTCCTCGACAAGTGCTGCAGTTGAATTGCGTCACCATGAGGCAATGCCACAACTTCAACTCCCTCATTTCATCGATACATGGGTTGCAGAAGGTGGCGTTGAAGGTCAACAAAACCACTCAACCTCATCCTCTCTCAAGGTCGGTGAACTCGGAAGCGGCTATCATGCAACGGCTCTTCTCAAGATTCCTTTGAATCAAATTCCGACCCCGAGCAATGCTCGAGTCACAAATGCAGAATTGACCATGTGGGCTGAATCCGGTTCTGACACGAACGTTCAGGTTGCCGTACGCCCAGTTCTACAAACATGGACAACAGGTCTCAACAATTCAACCTACGACGGTACGAACAATTGGGGTGCAGACGGGGGCCGTGCAATTGGAACCGACGTCGGTTCATTGAGCGATCTTAGTGCATCCGTTTCAGCAGACTGGATGGATTGGGATGTTACCGAACTCGTTCAGGCGGCTTTGGCCAACGGCGACTCTTATCTCTCCATTGCATTGATGACAAGCGATTCATCGGATGCTCTGATTACGTTTACCAGCACGGACGGATTGTCGACTCAGCATCCATGGCTCAATCTTACATGGACGGACGGTTCAGCGCCGATTCCAACCGTTGCAGCAAGCAATGCTCTACCATTGGACGGAGCAATTGAGTGGGACCTGAGTGGTCACGTGCCAGAACCATCGACACGTCCGGTGATGTCTTGGACACACTCCAATGCCGCAAACATCGATGATTGGAAGGTCTTTATCCAAAACGATGCCACAGATATCATGGAAGGGTTCACAATTTTCGACTCTCGAACCGATTCAGCAATGTTCGATTTGCAGAATCTACTGTTCCAACCTGCAACTGATCTTTCAACGAACCAAAGCATTCGTTGGTTCGTCCAGCCTGTCAACAACAGCATGCTTGGTCCTCGCTCAACGAGTTCAGTTTTCCATATCCCACATGACATTGGAAACGAGATCAACAGCACCTGGGGTTACATCAATGTCTCTGAAGGAGGTTTCTTACCAGACCTCAACGAACCGTCAGGATTCGTTACAGATACAACACTCGATTCAGCTGCACGCAATACGAACCTGTACAATTCAGGAACAATCAGTGTTGGTCGTTCAGGATACAATTCAGGTACATCCCAACGTTCCTCAACGATCATTTCAGTTGATTTGACAAAGTTACCAATCAACGGAAGTTACGAAATCATGACTGCCTTCTTCACATTGAATACGAAGTCGACCAGTTACGGCGAAGTGTGGTGGAGTGCATCCGTACTCAACACCGCCTTTGATGGTGACGCGAACTGGAACAATGCAACCAATTCAACGCAGTGGAATTCTCCTGGCGCATACCATTCATCCGATACGGATATCCCGTGGGGTGGCGCCACTTTGGTTGACTCATCGAACGCAACACATCGCGGAGACATTACAGGCATGCTACAGCAGGCAGTTGCGAACGGTATGACAACGCTTGATTTCCTTATCCAAGCTGAAGAGAATTACAGCAGTGTTGACGGCCGGATCGACTTTTATTCAAGCAACGAAGCGAGTGCAGCACTACGTCCTTCTTTGAACATCACGTATCGAATGACCAATGCATACGTCGATTCAAGCCCAACGGGACTTTTGCCAGTTGATGCAACGACTGTTTGGAACTACTCTTCTCCAAGACCATCTGGTGCAGACCATTTGAACCTTTCATGGACGCCTCCGTCAACCAATGAAACTGGGTTCTACATCTGCTCCGCAACAGATGCTCGAATGATCTACGACCTCAATTGCGCCAGTACAGAAAACAGTACAGAACTTACAGAATTGAATCTTACTTGGGATCCTGCAAACTCAACCCTGACCACTGCAAATCTTTCTCCAGGAGATGAATGGATTCATTGGCGTTTGTTTTCCTATCAGGAAATTGTTCAAGATGAATTTTACCGACATGGTGAATGGTCGCAAGTCAACACATTCCGAGTTCCAGACGATCAAGGCTACGACGACGGGGCGGGTAATCACACCGTCAACCTCTCCAGCGGTTCAATCTTCACCGATACGGGATTGCTACCAGCCGCTCCAGATACACACACGATTTCTTCTGCATTGAACACAAACTATGGCGGTAGTACAACGCTCAAGTTGGGTGCGAGTTCATCCGGTGACCATGAGACCTTCATCGAATTTGATTTGTCGCAGATGCCTTGGCCAAGTGCGATGACGCCGACTTCGACGATTCTCCGATTGTATCGTACTCAAGTTGCTGGTGTTTCCCCACTTACGGTGAGTGCTCACGCTTGTACAAGCTTTACAGAATCGAGTGTCACTGCACTTCAACCGCCTTCGTGCAGCACGTCAGAAATTACTCGTTCCACACTTTCCGTAACACCACCTTCGGGATGGCTAGAATGGGATATTACATCTCTTGCTCAATCGAACATTGCCAATGGAAACATGACCCTCTCGGTCAAACTGGTTGCCGTCGGTTCGGGAGGTAGCCTCCATACCTTTGCTTCTGGTGAATATGCTACGGAATCGTTGCGTCCAACGCTTCGAATTGACTATGTTGACAACATAGCGGGCGTCGTACCACCTGCACAACCTGTGTTGTTGTCACCGCTTGACGGAGCAGTTCTCTACGATACCACAAACAATCTTCTCGATACGTTGGATAAACCTGTTCTTACTTGGAACGCAGTAACTGGTGCTACTGGCTACATTGTTACGATTCGAAATGCTTCGGGACAATACACGTTCAAGTCTGCGACATCAAGTCAAATCACTGGAACAACCTTCACCTTTGCCGATGATGCTACTCCGGGTTCAACCTTTGAGTGGTGGGTGCAAGCGGTCAATGGTTCGATTCCAGGTCCGTCCTCATCTCGTTGGATTGTTGGTGTAGGGGATCCTCAAACCACATACGATAACGGTCACATTTGGTTGTACCAATTCCAAACAGGAAATGAAATCGAGGAACTTGCACATACCAACGTCCAAGACGTTTCAATCTTCAGCGGTCTTACCGACACCAACCTTGACGGAAACGCCAACGTTGTTGGAATTGATGCGGCGCAAGATGAATACCGTTTGCTTGTCAACGTTGACTTCGGGCAAATCCCATTCAATCCAAGCATGAACGTTCATGATGTAACCTACAGCATGTATCTTGATGATTTGAACTTCGGAAGTGGAGCCACAGGTATGACGCTATCAGCTCATCGCGTCCTCACATCTGGCTGGTCTGAAACGACTGCAACATGGAACGGTACCGGTAGCGTTCCATGGGGTGCACAAGGAATGCAGGCTGGAGTTGATTACGATGCAACGCCACTTGACACCATCTTCATCAGCAATTCACAAGCCACAGATACCTGGATCACCTTTGGCCTTGGACACCGAATGCTCTACATTGATGGCGCCCACAGTTGGGTTATCATTGGAACTTTGACTCAAGGTTGGATGGAACTGGATTTCAGCGACAACAGCGATGTGATCTCAAAACGTCCGTCCATGGTCATGAATTACACCGACATTGATTCAATATCCATTTCTCCAACTGCAACAACAATTGATGCTGACTCCACAGTACAATTCAGTGCTTCAACGTTTGATTACAATTCTCTTGTTGCAAGTGTCTCTGTTGATTGGACAGCAAGCAGTGGCTCTATTGATTCTACAGGATTGTTCACACCAACGCTTGTTGGTACACATACAATTACTGCTTGCTTTGGTATGATCTGCGAAGATGAGACGGTTACAGTTACTCCTGGGGCTCCGCTTGATTTGAGTGTCTCACCACTGACTGCGACCATCACCGCTGATGAAACATTGCAACTGACTGCAAATGTTGTCGATCAACACGGTAACGCTGTGCCTGGTGAAAGCATCACGTTCACTCCAAGCAACGGTACGATGGGTGGCACCTTTGGTGACGTATTCCAACCGTATTCCGTTGGAGGACAAACCGTTACAGTCACATGGGGAACGACCTCAATCATCGTCAACGTTCTCGTCGAATTAGGCGCTCCAACCAGCATCGTGATGACGGGATGTAGCGGAGTCGTACCTGCGGGAACTGAATGTGAAATCACGACCACATTGTACGACCAGTTCGGTAATACAATTCCATTGACCGAAGCAGGTGCTCTTTCCTACACAGTCAACGATGGATTGTACAGCGAAGCAACAAGCATGTACTTTGCAGATACAGTCGGAGTGTGGCAATTGTCAGTAACTTCTGCAATTGGTCTCTCGGATTCAATCGCAATTCAAACTGGACATGGAGAAATGTCCTCGCTCGAAATTGTCCCATCTTCATGGGACATCACAGCGGACGAGGTTGTCTTCCTCAACACAACACGCATTGACGTTCAAGGCAACCGTTTGCCAGTCGTGTTACCGTTTGAGAATTGGACCTCCATTTCAGATGGTGCACTCAACATCACACTTGACCATCCAATCCAATGGATTCCAAACGGCTTGGGTGGACGTGTCCTTACCGCACAATACGAAACAATTTCAGAATCGATCACAATCAACGTTAGCAAGGGTGTAATGGTCGATATGGTTCTCATTATCGATTCCGATGATGCTGACAGTATGACTTACAGCATTACTGCTGATGAGACACTTGTTGTGAAGGCCAAGGCAAGCGATGGGAAAGGTAACCGCTGGACCATCGATGTCAACTGGACCGTTGCTCATCCGGACTGGAACGAACAATCGGTCTTGTTGTACACGCTCTCTGACGAAACGGAGTTTATGCCAGTACTTTCCTCTACAACTGCTTACGTAGTTCGAGCTGAATATACCTTCAATGGTCAACTGTTTAGTGAGGTTGTCAATGTTGAGGTCTCAGAGGGTATCATCCAAGTCTTCACCATGAACTCAATTGCATCCAACGGTGATACAGGAACTGTTTACAACATCAGTGCAGATGATTCGATTGACTTCTCGGTTTCACTGAGTGACGGAGATCTGAATCCGTTGGACGTGAACGTCCTGACATGGTTGTTTGAGGATACGGATACTGGTGTCGTTTCTGACATCAGTACCTCTTTCGTTGCGGACAACTATCAGTGGGATGCAACAACTGTCGGTAACTACCGTCTTCTCGCCTACATTGAGAATGCGGATGGGTTCAACTACACTCGTTCGGTTGATATCTCGGTATACCACGGAATTGCAGTCTCGCTTGACCACGTTCTCAACACCTTTGATGAGGATGCAGGTGAATCAATCGACATCAGCATTACAGGAACAGATAGCGATGGCAACACTTTCCCACAAGATGTGGAGTGGATTGAAGATGGTTCATCCTCGGATAGAATCATTCCAGGTTCTTCCACTGGTTCGTACGCCTATCAGGCAGCAGCAGCTGGTGACCACTCCTTGGAATACTCAACACCGAGTGCATCCAACAGTTTCGAACTGAAAATTTCACCACAAATGGTTGTTGACTTTATCGAAGTTGAATTGTCTGCGATTACCGTCGATCAGCAAGCATCGATTGAAGTCACTGTACAAGCCTTTGACCGATTTGCAAACCCAATTCCAGTCCCAAGCAGTGCTCGTGTTGATGCAACAGGACGTGCAACAGTTGAGAGTACTGGACTAGGAACTTGGAAGGTTACAACCCTCGATAGTGGTCCACAAACCATCACTGTCTCTGCAGGTCAAGTAAGCGAAAACTACGAGATTGAAGTTACGGGAACCTTTGGAGGCTTCTTTGCAGCAGGAGGCGCATTGTATTACGTCGGAGCTGTTCTCATCGGTTTGATTGTCGCAGTTGTTCTTGTTCTTCTTGTCATGGCACTTCGCTCAGGTCGAGATGATGACGATTGGGATGATGATTACGACGATGATGACGAAGAACCAGCGCCATCTCGTGGGCCATCGGGTCCTGCTCCTGCAAAGGGTCCATCGGGGCCGGCGCCAGGTCCTTCAGGTCCAGCACCAGGTCCTACCGAATCGCCTCCAATCGAAGAGGAAGAGAAGGAAGACACCAGTTGGATGATCGACAACCGAGTCGATGATGATGGAACTGAATGGGCTCAAAGTGAAGATGAAACCTGGTATTACCGTGAACCAGGTCAAAGCGATTGGGTTGAGTGGCAGGATTAGGTGAAAGCATGAAGCAGCAACGAACAGCAGTCTTGCTCTGTACGCTGTTGCTCGCTTCAGTTGTTGCTGCATTACCGGTTTCTGCTGGTGGCCCACCTGCACAAATTGTGATTTCGACACAGTCAACCGTGATTTCATCCGATGGTGTTCTCCAGATGGAAGCGACCCTCTATGATGCTCTCAACAACGTTGTTGATGGTGAAATTACGTGGTCTTCCAGCAACGGAACCATTGGAGAAAATGGCCTTTTCTTCCCTTGGTCGGCCGGTCAGGTGACCATTCGTGCGGACCATGCAGGATTCAATGACACAGTTGTTGTCACAGTTGAAGCAGGTTGGGGTCAATCGATTGAAATCAATACATCGACCCAACCTCGAGCCAAATTCCCGTTTACTCTGCAAGCAAACCTCATCGATTCTCATGACAATCCACGCTCAGGACAAGATGTTGTTTGGACCGTTGATGGAACCTACATCGGGCAAGGTCAACCGACCTGGACTCCGCCCTCTCTTGGATTGTACGACGTTGTTGCTCGATACGATCAATTGGAACAACAGGTGGCGATGGAAGCAATCGCAGGAGATCCGTACGAATTCATCTTCCCAGAGGACTTAATTCTCCGCAGTGGAGAAGGTTTGCAACTCTATCCTGATCTTGTTGATTCGTTCGGACAAAAGATGAACAATACCGCAGCTGGAAACAAAGTTTGGGACGTTGAGAACGGTACAATCACTCCAGTAGGATTCTATTACGCATCTGCACCTGGTATCTGGAATCTTTCGGTTCGAGCAGGAGCAGTTTGGGGCAACAGCACCATTCGAGTCGTTCCTGCTGATGCATCCATTGTAGAAATAGAGATTACTCCAGAAATGGACACCTATGTGTCAGGAGAATCGTATCGCCTTGATGCAGTTCGTACAGATTCGCAAGGTTATTCCTCACCAGTTCCTATTCCAATTGTAAACTGGACGGTAGCAAACGGCATCCTGTCGCAAGTTGGTGATGAAGTACATTGGACGCCAGGTCAAACTGGCCAAGCCAGTTTGCACGTCGTTGATTCCGAAGTCCCTGCATCCACCAACGTCGAGATTACCCATGGTTCTGCATCAACGACACGATTGCTCAGCAGCCAATCCAGCACATCTGCAGGAACGCAAATTGCATTGGTTCACGAAGCGATCGATTCCTTTGGAAACGTTTGGCAAGTCGATGCGAACATTACCCAATCGAGTGGCTCATTTGCAAGTGTGGACATTTTCTCGTCGTATGTTTCGTTGATGCCAAAAGAAGTGGAAACATTGCAATTTTCAGCAACATTCTTTGATGCTTCCACAGGAATTCTTCACCAATCGGAATGGTCTGGAGATGTACGCCCTGGTCGCCTTGCATTCATCGAATTACCCGATTCTGGAGCGGAAGTTGCGGCAGATGACTTCCTCGATCTCAATCCTGTGTTCAAAGATGCCTACAACAACATCATTCCTGATGTGGCTGTAAACTGGACCGTTTCGAGTTTCGACAAGACATTGGAAATCCGTATGGCCGGTGGAAAATGGTATCCAACAGAAACAGGTGAGCACGAAATAAGGGCAAACGCAGATGGTGTTTTTGCCGCTACCCGTGTTAACGTCATCCCCGGAGAAGGGACTTCACTTGTTACCGACGGCGATCTTGGATTGACCATTGAAGCGGGTATAGAAACAGATTTGTTCGTTGAACTTGTTGATGTGCATGGCAACAAAGCCCCAGCTGAAAATGTTGAACTCGATTCAGGAGATTACATCCTCTTTGAGGCCTCCTCAAGTGGTCGTGGATTTTGGCAACTAACCGGTGTAACAAGTGGTGAGTATCAACTTGACATTCGTCAAGGAGATGCAGAACATACCATTCCGTTGACGATTGTTCCGGGACAACCCGTACGCGTAATTACTGCAATGATCAACGAGACCAGAAGTCAAGGTGAAGTAACGCTCATCACCGTCTGGGCAGAGGATTCTCAGGGCAATCGAGTTGAGGTAAACCCCGAACAAACCAGCCTTTCATGCACGTCTGGAAAGGCAACTCACGTCAAATCCGATACTTGGGAAATTGAACTTGATGAAGCAGGTTCCGATCGCTCATGCACAGTCACATGGAGAGGGCTGATTTCACAACAATTCTACGATGTTGAATCCGTCTTGCTCAGCGGAGCTCTTGGTTCAACCAACACTGCAGTCTCGATCATTATTGCACTCTTGGTGATGATTTTTGGTGTACTTGTTGTCCTTATTCGACGAGGTAATGCCAAGGATGAGGAATGGGATGAGGAAGAATTCTATGATGACGATGAAGACACCGATGAGGAGACATCATCGGATGAATCTGAAGAGGTTGAGTCAAGCACCGATGAGGAAACTACAACCGCCTCGGCGACATATTCAGAACCCGAAATCTCCAACGATTTGCGCAGGGACTTGGCTGCGAAAGCAGGCCAAGTAGGTGTGATGCAAGCAGCGCCTGAAACCAATCAAGGTGAAACAGGTTGGTATGTTGATGCGAGCACAGAACTCCAGTACTGGAACGTGGGCGAAGACGGTTCATGGACGCGTATTCAGTGATGGTCAGTGATGCTATGGGCGTTGAAGAACATCGTGATTGGAACGACGTTGATTATTCCGGCTTGCTGAACGGTGACGCTTTTCCTCCTGAATTTATGTGGGGCGTGGCTACTGCTTCACATCAAATCGAAGGAGGTAATTCCAACAATTGGACTCGATTTGAACCGACAACGAAAAGCGGCCAGAAAAGCGGAGATGCTTGCGATCACTGGAATCGAAAAGAACAGGACCTTGACCTCATTCAGAATCTGAACGTCACCCATTACAGGTTTTCTCTGGAATGGAGTCGTATTGAACCTGAAATGGGGGTATGGGATGAAGATGCCATTGAATGGTATAGTGATCTTGTGGACCGATTGCTTGAACGTGGAATTCAACCAATGGTAACCTTGCATCATTTCACGAATCCTCTTTGGTGGGAGGATATGGGTGCGTTTGAAAACGAAGCGAACATCATCTATTGGATTCGATTCAGTTCCAAAATGTTCGAAGTATTGAGTGATCGGGTCGAATGGTGGTGTACCATCAATGAGCCTGCAGTCTATGCTTCGATGGGCTATGTGTTAGGTGAATTCCCTCCAGGTATGCGTTCATTCAAAAAAACCCGAATCGTGTCTCTCAATCTTATGCGAGCCCATGCACGATGTTATCGAACACTAAAGTCAATGAAAAACGGGGACAGATGTCAAATCGGACTGGTAAAGAACATCAATATCTTTGACCCATATCGGCGATGGAATCCTTTGCATCGATTTCAAGCAAACCTTCTGGATGGAATGTTCAATCGTTGCTGGATTCAAGGGTTGAAAACAGGACGATTCAAGCCTCCTTCAGCATTGCGAAGCGTCACTGTTGACGGTCTAAAGGGA
This sequence comes from Candidatus Poseidoniales archaeon, assembly GCA_013911465.1. GTDB lineage: Archaea > Thermoplasmatota > Poseidoniia > Poseidoniales > Poseidoniaceae > MGIIa-L2. The sequence goes on along the minus strand of JACETE010000014.1, from coordinate 11,717 downwards.
AGCAGCGACTTCATCGGAGTGAACTACTACACTCATCTTCTTGCTACTCCGTTCATGCCAACCAAGGTTGAGATTGATCCTCTCATTCGCCCATGGGAGGAGCGAACAGACTTCCGCTATCCAATGTACGCTGAAGGGTTGAAGCGAGCCTTCGAAATGGTTGCTCCACTTGATCTTCCAATCATCGTTACAGAGAATGGTGTTGCCGACGATGACGATGATATGCGACCTGAACATGTTCGGAGGCACTTGCAAATTACCTCCGAGGCTATCGCGAATGGGCATGACATACGCGGTTTCTATCATTGGAGCCTCATGGATAATTTCGAGTGGGCTGAAGGGTATGAACAGTGTTTTGGATTGTATCATGTGAATTTTGAAACCCAAGAACGAACCCTCCGAGAGAGTGGTGCATTGTATGCTTCCATTGCTCAGGCACATCGTATGCCACAAGTCGTTATTCTTGCGGGAGGACTTGGTACTCGTTTGGGTGAGAAGACTCAACACATGCCGAAATCATTGATTGAAGTCGGAGGTCAGCCGATTCTCTCTCACATTCTTGACTGGGTCCAACACCAAGGTTGCAATCGAGCTCTGATCTTAACCGGGCATCATGGTGATCAATTTGATGGTTTTACACATCCCGGCGTAGAGTTATCGTTCGTTAGAGAACCTGAACAACTCGGGACAGGTGGTGCGTTGTGGAACGCTCGAGATTCTCTTGAGGATGAATTCATCCTTCTTTGGGGTGACGATTATCACCCTATTGATTACACACCATTGATTCAACACCATCGACGAACATCCTCGATGCTTACCATGACGGTTACCACCGATCACGATGAGATGAATCTTCAATTTGATGACGGCCGTCTTGTACAGTATTCGAAGAGTGGAGATGCTCCAAACGGATTCAATGGATACGAAGCAGGGACTTCAGTAGTGAAGAAATCTGTTCTCATGGATCACGGTAAAGAGGGTTCATGGTCGTGGGAGAATACCATCTATCCAGAACTATCCAAAGAGATCCTTGTTCACTTGGATTCAACAAAGTTCTGGGACATGGGGACTCCAGAGCGTCTCGAAAAGTTAGAGACGTTCTTCAACGAAACCAGGTCGTGACGGGCTGATAAGATCCGTATGTGAGAGAATGTTTTCGCTCTCGACCAAGACAAGAATCATTCCTCCAAATCCTCCTCCCATCATTCGAGCACCGAGAACACCTTTTGTCTGCTGAATTTCTCGAACAAGGGCATCCATTTCATGTGTACTTACTCCTATACGTTTCAGTGATTCATGGGTCTCATTGAGCATCGTACCCAAGGCTACGTTCGTTGATTGAATCGATTGTCGAACTCGATTGTTCTCCGCCTCAACATGCGCTTGTTTGTTCTCATCACTTGCTGTTTGTCGATAATCCTGGGTGTTGAGAGTCCGATGGATTCCAGAGTCAATCAGTTTGAATTTCCACTCCTGCGGGTAAGGTATACTGGTCGTCTCCATCGTTGAGAAATCGATGAGAGTGCAATGGTTTTCCTCGGAATACATCATTGCCATTTGGTCCAAAAGACCGCATGGAGTGCCGAGGACAACATGTTCCAATCGTTGAGCTTCAATGCATGCATCTTGTTTATTGATGTCTTTTCCATGAACGCAAAGGACCACTGCGAGACACAGTGCTGCAGAAGAGGACATTCCTTTTCCGATAGGAATTGTACTGTTCACAATCAATTGAGCAGGTGGGCCTCCTGCTTCTTTCCATAACGCAACAACTGTTTCTTCTCCATGATACTCTGAAGAAATAAATTCTGCTTCCAGAACCAGCCGATGTGAGGATGCGAAAGCAAGTGAACAACCACCCGCATAATCGGTATGCTCGCCAATGATGTTGATTCGACCCGGAATTGAAGCGCGACGAATCATTCCGTCACATCCTCGCGGATGTCGAGATCGAACCAAACCGGGAAGTGGTCTGAAACATCTGAACTGCTCATGTTCCTGTCAACACCCCAACGTCCGAAGAAACGGTCATCAACATCACTGGTCAAGACAATCCTGTCGTATGCACAATGTGTGTTTTCTGAAAATGTTGTATCTGCTGAATCAGGTACGACCCATAGATACTCTGAACTTCGAATATCAAGTTGATTTAATTCGTAGGTTGAAGCATAACTGCAATCGGCATTGAAGTCTCCAAGAACGATGATATCGGATTCGGTTGTATTTGTTTTGTAGGTTTCAACTACATTGTGCAATGCTGCGGTTTCATTGACAGCATTTGCTGGTTTTGTGTGTACTGTGATGAGGGTTAGATTTTCCAAGACTGTGCCATTGTCTGAGAGCAATTGGAACGTTGAGATGAACGGTTCGCGTTGGAATTCATCCAGCTGTGAATCGTTGTGCAGCCATGCTGATTCAACATTGAAACGGGATGTTCGGTAGTAGAATGCATATTGCTCTTGACCGCCTTGGTCATCTTCCTGTTGGCCGGATCGTTCGCTCAAAACAAGCCCATAGGTTTCGTTTGATTCTGCATTGATTGCATCCAAGAATTCGTAAGGAACCGTCTGGTCAAGATCCTTGATTTCCTGAACGACAACCATGTCGTATCGTAACGTGATGTTCACAAGTTCAGAAACAACATCCGCTTTCCCCATCTTGGTTTCTCCAAAAATCTTGATGTTGAACGTTGCGATACGGGCAACATCGTCCCTGTCTCGTGATTCTGAACGTGCCTCAGCATCATCAACGTCATCATCCGATTCAACTTCAACATACACGGTCTTCCACAGTGGACTTTCGTCTTGATGAACCAACAACTGAATTGTCATCGGAAAGAGAATCAACAAAGCAACGAGCATAACGCCTTGCAAAGCGTTATCATGTCGTGCCATGGGTCTGGATTGACTTCTCTGTTATGAATCATCACGGTGCAATCACCCAAAAGCATAGGTTCTTGACGCGAATCCATTTCGTCGTTCCATGGCCGAAGAGGTTTCCAAAGAAAAGGCCAGAGAAATCGTCGAGATGTTGACCGGTGGAGGTTCAATTGATTCAATCAATACTTCACTCGCATTAGGCATTTTACCATTGGTTGAATCCATTGGTGATTTGGATTTGCTTGAACGTCTTGTTGAACATGCACAGAATGTTGCTGAAGATGACATTGAGAAGGGATGGGCTCGATTTGAACACCTCAAACGCAATTCAGGATCGATTGATGACATCGCAGAACTTGCCTTCCATTCCGAATCACTGGAGAAAGGAGAGCCACTTGCAGCCGCTGTGTTGCATCATCATGCCTTGATGTTGCTCTCCATTGACGATGTTGATTCAGCACAAACGTCCGTTCGTCGTTCCTTAACACTCCGTGAATCCATCGACGATAAGGAAGGAATCATCTACGGACTTGCAGTCTTGTCTCGCTGTTCACGATTGAATCAGGATTGGGATTCAGCAATCATTCACGACACTCGTCGCCTTGAACTAGCAATCGGCCAACAAAATGACATTCTTCACATGGAAGCTTTGGCCGATGTTGCACATGCACAAGCAAGTTTAGGCGAACTTGGAACAGCATCTGAACTGTATCAAGAGAGCCTCGACCTTGCCAAGCGTCTTGAGCATCCGGCAGGCCATCTTGTTGCAAGTTGGGGTGTTGCTGACCTTGCTGAAATTGAGACACGGTACGATGATGCCCTCCTTGCGCTTTCCGATACCATGCACCTGTTTATGCAACTCGGGATTCCTGCTCCCGATTTACTCAAGAAACGTCTCCACGCTTTGACCTCGCTCGGTGAAGAGGTCAAGTGAGATACGAACGGGTTATGTTCTTTGACGTATTGGAAAAAATGAGGCGAAGTGCATGGAACACGATATTTTCTTTTCCATTAGCCAAACGCCCGATGCGGAAGGACACATCCCTGATGAACAACGAATGCTTCGAAATTATTTCCAACAACTGGAGTGTGCTGATGAATTGGGGTTCGGTGTCGGTTGGATTGCACAAGCACATCTCTCCACTGAGACACAAAAATCAAACAGAAAACCAGTCGTCCCTCACTGGCAAGGTGAAGTTGGACTTTGCACAGACTTTCCTCAATTGGCAATGGAATCATTCCGCCGAACAACGAAGATAGAGATCGGTAGCGCAGTCGTTTCCATTCTTGCTTCTGGTGGACCAATTGCCCAAGCAGAACGAATCGCCAACACATTGCAACTGCTTGCTGTCAATGATGATTCTCGTAAACTCCATGTCGGCTTTTCAGCAGGTCGATTTGAATTCATGGCACGGCCCTACGGTATCGTGCCGCGTACTCCAGTGGAGGAAGCAGCATGGCCTGCTTTGCGCGGGCAAATCTTCCTCGAAGCGAGTGAGATCTTTCTCCGATTACTACGGGGAGATGTCGTCTCTTCTGACTCGGTACGTTCAACGACGCTCACTCGTCAAAACTTCAGAAGCGATGAGGATTGGATACGAGTCCAGGCTGCGAATGGGTCCGATGCAGACAGTATCGAGGTCGATCGTCGTTATGTGTTTGAGGATATTCGTATTGTACCGAACACATTTGACCGAAACCAACTGGTTCTTGTTGCAGGGACACATGACCCCAAGGCTCAAGTTTTTGTTAACTCCATTCTACCCGTCCGTGTCTTCAATCTCTCCATTACTCAACCCGAAGTGATCGAAGCGACTCATGAGCGAATGCGTTCCTGTTTCCATCCTGATGGTGGCGAATGGAAACGTTCGGACATGCCTCGAACGAGTTTTGTCTTCCTCAACGATGAACCAGGTCTCTCTCCAGAGGAACAGCGTGCGGCTGCTCACGATGAGGCACAACAGGCTCTCGGCGCATACTGGAACGCCTTGGAAGGAACCATTGATCCAAGCAAGGTTCAGAATGCAGCTCAGAATGCGCTTATTGGGAACGTCGAAGATGTTGCCCAACAACTGATTGAACGCTTCCATCCTGATGATCGAGTCATGGCTTGGTTCGACTTCTTCAATCACGATAGTGACCGAGTTTGTCGAAATATGCGGGCCTACATGCAAAAAGTTGCTCCCCTCGTAGAAGAGTTGCTCGGAGGTGATTGAAGATGCGAATCAATCATCACAACCACTCTGCCGTCAAGCCTGGCCGTCCAGGAAGTGAGTTGTTCCCTGATTCTCCTTTGGGTGAGCAGGTCGAAGGCATACCTACTGGCCGAGATGTTGCATGGGAGCCATTGGTCGATTATCGGCGCAACGGTGTTTCTGAAACCACGATTCATGGGGCAGTAGCATGGGCTCACGGCGATGAGGTGATTCACTCCTTCGGAGGAAATGTCCTTTGTTATGGTCGGTCGATGATGAAGCCATTTATGCTCAAAGCGTTCGTCAATGAATTGAAAAATCTCTCGTGGGAACAGAAAGCAATCTCCGTGGCAAGTCACAATGGGGATACGGAACACGTAGCCGCTGCTCAATCCTTGCTGTCTCAATCGGAATGGCCATTGATGCTCACACCTCTTGACGTTCCGTTGATTCAATTTGGTCGCCAAGTACGCCGACCTCGACGTTGGTATCACACTTGCTCGGGTGAGCATGCTGCTATTCTACGTGGTTGCCGCGAAAAAGGTTGGAATCGGGCAGGATATACATTGCCAAGTCACCAAGTGTTTGATGCATATTTGACAGAAATTCGACGATTCCTTGGTGAAGATTGGACACCGTTGCGAATCGCAAAGGATGGATGTGGGTTGCCAACAGTATCCAATACAGTTGCAGAACTTGCTCAAATTTATGCTGGACTGGTCCGCGATAAGGACGCAGATTGGATTTGGGAATCGATGGTTCGTCATCCCGATCTCGTCGGCGGATTCAATCGATTGGATTCGACGATATTGAAAGCAGGTGAAGGATCAGTCATCGCTAAGGAAGGAGCAGATGGTCTCCTCGGTCTTGCTATCGAGCACCCCGATTATCCAAAAGGGCTCGGTATTGTTATCAAAATTGCACACGGTTGGAACGCTCAAGCAACATGGTATGTCGCACGAGCCATCCTCGGAGTTTTGGGTATCGATTTGAGAAACCCATATCCTCTCCATCGCCAAAAAGCCTTCATCGTTCCAGGCATTGTCCCTGATCAATATCTTGGCATATTGGAAACCATTCCAACTTGGGATGAATGGGATCCTGACCAAGACCGTTGGATGTACGATGCGGAGTTGGAATCATGAACGCCTTGAATTTCATTGGAGGCGCCTTTGTTGATGCTCAAGATGAACGGACAATCAACAACATCAATCCAGCAACAGGTTTAGTGATTGGAACGATAACTCGCTCGAATGCTTCCGATGTTGATGCTGCAGTCCATGCCGCATCGTTGGCGCAATCTGAGTGGTCGAGATTGACCATGTTGGAACGTGCAGATTGGTTGGATAAAATTGCCGATGGATTGGAACGTCGGAAAGAAGAGCTTGCTCAACGAGAATCAAGAGATACTGGAAAACCCCTTGCTCTTGCACGACGAGTCGATGCTCAACGATCGATTGACAACTTCCGTTTCTTTGCTGACTTTGCACGGAAACAAGAACCTGAAGTGTTTGAAATGAGTGATGCAACAAACATTGTCCATCGGAATTCCATTGGAACGGTAGGGCTCATCACTCCTTGGAATCTTCCTCTTTATTTGCTAAGCTGGAAAGTAGCTCCTGCACTACTCATGGGCAATACCATTGTAGCAAAACCAAGTGAAATGACGCCTTTGACCGCAAATCTTCTCTGTGAAGTTTCCTCTGAGATTGGTCTCCCTGCAGGCGTTCTCAACGTTGTTCACGGTTACGGTCCGGAAGTGGGTCAAGCCATTCTCGAACACCCGAAAGTACGAGCAATATCCTTCACAGGCGGAACTGCGACAGGACGGCATGTTGCTGCAACGGCAGCACCGATGTTCAAGAAACTCTCATTGGAACTCGGGGGAAAGAATGCGACAATTATTCTCGATGATGCAGACCTTGAGTTGGCAGTTGACGGTGCAATGCGAGCAGGATTTACCAACGGTGGTCAGGTTTGCCTGTGCGGCTCACGAATTCTTGTCCATGCATCCATTGCCGACCGATTCATCACTCAACTTGTCAAGCGTGTCAATGGAATGGTCTGTGGTGATCCCAAGGACGATGTCACCCAGATTGGCGCTTTGATCAGCCAAGAGCATCTGCAAAAAGTCGAGTCATACATCGAACTAGGCGTTGAGGAAGGAGGAACAATTCTGACTGGTGGCACTCGTGAAATGACGAGTATCCCTGATGCGAATCCAGATGGAGCATTTCTGAGACCAACCATCATCGATGGACTTCCTCATTCATCTCGCACATCAACCGAAGAAATCTTCGGACCCGTTGTAACCATCCATCGATTTGAATCGGATGAAGAGGCCATTGCAATGGCGAATGCGACAGAGTACGGTCTTGCTGGATCCATTTGGTCAAAGGATACAGAACGTGCTCACGCCCTTGCTCAGAACATTGAAACAGGAATCATTTGGGTCAACACCTGGTTGCATCGTGACTTACGAACTCCATTCGGGGGTGTCAAGAACTCTGGAGTCGGTCGTGAAGGCGGCATTTGGAGCCTTGGATTCTTCTCTGAACCGCTCAATGTTTGCATTAAACACGATTGATTTCATTGGCGAGCCTTTGAAATGTTGAAGTCAATCGGAAGGATGAGGCAGAACGATGTCAGTTCACAGCAAGGCAACGAAAGTAACCACGCACACGCTTCAAGAAATGAAGCGTGCAAATGAACCCATCACCATGCTGACCGCGTACGATTACTCCCTTGCTCGACTTGTTGATGCTGCAGGAGTTGATGTCATTCTCGTTGGCGATTCTGCTTCCAACGTCATGGCCGGTCAAGTGACAACAGTTCCCATGACACTTGATCATATGATCTATCACGCTCAATGCGTTCAACGAGCCGTTGACCGAGCCCTGATTGTTGTCGACATGCCTTTTGGAACATACCAAGGCAATTCTCGACAGGCTCTTGAAAGTGCAATCCGCATCATGAAGGAAGCAGAGGGTCATGCTGTCAAACTTGAAGGTGGTTCAGAGATTGTTGAATCCATTGAACGGATCCTCACTGCTGGAATTCCAGTTATGGGTCATCTTGGATTGACGCCACAAAGCATCTACAAATTCGGAACCTACAGTGTCCGTGCAAAAGAAGATGAGGAAGCTGAAAAGTTGATTGCTGATGCAAAACTCTTGGAAGCGGCTGGTTGTTTTGCAATCGTCCTTGAAAAGATTCCAAAGGAATTAGCCCAACGTGTTCAGAGCGAACTCAACATTCCAGTCATTGGTATTGGCGCAGGCCCTCATTGCGATGGCCAAGTTTTGGTTTTGCATGACCTGCTTGGAATTACAATGGACTTCTCGCCACGCTTCCTTCGACGATATCTCAACCTTGCAGAAGAAATCGACGGTGCAATTCGGTCGTATTGTGATGATGTTCGTTCAGGTGATTTCCCGAACGAGTCTGAATCCTACACTTCCTAGAGAAACAAGTTGAATGCAAGGACGCCTCCACCAAAGGCGCCGATGTTGACCGCCATCCCATGCCACAAACCATATCGAAACGGTGGGAATTCGAATTGAAGCCAAAATGAACTGATGAATAACCATGCGATAGCTGGAAGAAATCCTGCCAAGTACAGTGAAGAAGAACCGAACATCCAAACCATGGAAAGGACGCATGCAGTTACAGCAAATCCTAACGCATATTCTCCGGCACGACTTGATTCCATCCCAACGAGTTGTTTGTAGATCAACGGGGATGAGAGAAGGTACAATGCAAATGCTCCGTGAACAGGATTGGGTACGAATGTGTCGATTCTTGGCATCACCGTAAGTTGCCACACTGCTCCAAAAAACATTCCAATCGTGAGGGGGGCCATCATGTGACGGAGCATGTCTTGGAAGATTTCATCCTGCGTTACAGCAGGTTCAGTATCATCTACCAAATCCTGAGGTTTTGAGGTAGGTGGGGCATCAATGCCTTCCTCCGCCATGTCGTCTGCTCAAACCCTTCTCGTTTGAGGTTTAGCCTTCGCTTGCGATGCATCCATATGCGACTTGTGTTTGGTATCGACATGGCCAAAGGTTCGATTGTTGCAGGTTGTCTAGCACCTCACCCGCCTCACTTGGTATATGCAGAAAACCCCCCGCAAAACGAGCCTACTTCAGAAGGTGGTTGGGAACAACTGCGCTGGGGTTATGAACGCCTTCGTGAATCGCTTTCAAAGATTGATCATGACGTTCTCGTTATTCTTTCTCCACATTGGCAAACCTATGTCGGAACCCACTTCCTAGGTTTGCCTCACTTCGAAGGGCTTTCGGTCGACCCCGTCTTCCCGAATTTGTTTCGATATTCCTATGACCTCAACATCGATGTCGAACTGAGCAAAGCCATTCATGACAAAGCGGCAGAATCTGGTTTGGCTGTCAAGATGATGGAGAATCCTGACTTCCGAGTTGATTACGGAACCATCACCACTGGTCACATGGTGAATCCTGCCTTTGACAAACCAATGGTTGTCATCTCTTCGAATCGTTCTCGTCATTACTACTCGGTTGAAGTCATGCAAGAAATGATGATGGAACTTGGTCGAGTGACTCGAGATGCAATTCTTGAGAGTGGGAAGAAGGCAGTTGTTCTTGCCTCCAATTCGCTCTCTCATCGGCACTTTACGACAGAGTCTGACGTTCCTGAAGACATGAGTAAAGAGCACATTACAAGTCATGCTATGCATTTGTGGGACATGCGAATTATCGAATACATGCGTACAGGTCAAGCCCAGCGCATTATTGACGAAATGCCTGAATTCACGGAACAGGCGATTGCAGAATCCGATGGAGGAGGATTGACTTGGCTTCTAAGCACCCTCACAGTACCCTCATATCCTGCTATCCTCCACGGATATGGGACCATCATTGGAACAGGTAATGCAATTGTCGAATGGCCGTGTTATGCACATGAGGAGGTATGAACATGAGCAATACAATCGTTGCCTCCTATGTTGTACCGGTTCATCCACACCCGTTATTGGCCCCTGAACAAAACGATGGTTGGCAACGTCTTCGTGATGCATTTGATGAGGCGCGTGATCACATTGCAAACAGCGATGCTGACCTCTTGATTATCTATTCAACCACATGGCCGAGCATCATCGGCCATCAAATTCAAGCGGATCCTAATCCAACATGGACACTTGTGGATCAGGATTTTCACGATCTTGGTTCCATGGAGTATTCGTTTCGAATCGATGCTGAATTTGCAGAAGCTTGGAATGAAGCCAACCATGCACGAGGGTTGCAAAGTCGAACTGTAGCCTACCATGGGTTCCCTATCGATGTAGGTTCGGTCGTAGCACTCAAACTCCTCAATCCAGACAATGCGATACCTGCGGTTATCGTATCATCGAACGTGTATGCTAACCGAGCGGAGACAACCGTTCTCGCCAAATCATGTTTGGATGTTCTTGGTGCAACTGGAAAGAAGGCGGTTGCAGTAACTGCAATGTCGATGTCAAATCGAATGTTCACGGAATTTATTGATGCATCCGAAGATAAGATTCACTCTCTAAAGGACGATGAGTGGAATCGTAAGGTCTTGGAATTCCTTGAAGAGGGGCGTCTTGAAGACGTTGCTCAACTTTCTCGAACCATACACCAACAAATTCGCGTGCAAAAGGTTGTGACATTCAAACCGATGTGGTGGCTTTCAGCCATGAACGACAACCGAAACGATCTCACCGGACGTGTACTTGCTTACGAGGCATTGCACGGAGCGGGTGGTGCTGTGGTTCATCTCGATCCAACTTCAAACGGAATGGGTGACAAAGAGTACGATGAGGATGACGTTGAAGTCTATCATGGCGAACGAGGTGTTCTTGATGCGACTGAATCCAGTGATGAATCCAATCCATTGCAAGGCGCTGCAGATGAGGGGCCCGAACTTTGGGATCCTGCAGAAGGAGAAGACGCAGTCAATACAGATGCTGCTCCGAAACCTGTCGGGCTCTATCCGCATGCTCGTCGAGTCGGTGATTTGCTCTATCTTTCTGGAGTTGGGCCTCGGCAACCGGGTACAAATGCCATACCAGGCGGTCCTATTCGTGATGCAGATGGAACGCCACTCGAGTACGATATCAAAGCTCAGACACGAGCCGTCGTCGAAAACATTGCTCGAATTCTAGAAGAAGCAGGTTCGTCGATGGATAAGGTCGTTGATGTGACCTCCTTCCTTGTTGATATGGATCGTGATTTTGCAGGTTACAACGAGGTTTGGGCTGAGACACTTGGTCACTACGGCCCGACAAGGACGACGCTTGCCATTCGCGCCCTTCCCACACCAATCGCTGTAGAAATGAAAGTGATTGCAAAGATTTGATTTTCCGGAATCCGGATGTTTGTATCCTCAAAAAAGGCAAGAGAATATATCCTTTGTTTGCTTGAAGGTGTTTGTAGGCACGGTTAGTGACTTATATCGGGGATTTTGTTATGACAATATCGAAACTCGATGCCTTAGTTGAAAAAGGCACGGATACCATCAAAAAAACGCTCAAGCGCAGCGTTGGGCTTGCTGGCGTAGTCATCATTTCTTTGTCGGCAATGCTGCCAGGCATTTTCGTTACTCCGACCTTTGCTGCAGAAATCATGGGTGCAGGGATTTGGCT
>JACETE010000013.1 GCA_013911465.1 Candidatus Poseidoniales archaeon | reverse complement strand
CGATGAAGAGGTTGTTCGCTTCTTCAAATCGGTTTTGTGGTCGGCGCCAGAGCATTTGCTTGAGATCATGAGTTAGATTGAAAACTGCACCTCGGTAAATGTCGGATGCTCCCCAATCGTCCGGTGTGATGACGGTCTCTGAAACGATGTGGTCTGCTATATCGTCGTAACCAAGCTTTGCAAGTTGTTTGACAACGACTTCTCTAAAATCTGCTTTGATATCATCCCAAACGATGCTCTTGTGTTGGTTTGGTACTGGCACGAGTACGTAAATGGTGGAGTGTCCATCTGGGGCGAGTGAATCATCGGTGATGGAGGCATTTTGAACGTAAACTGATGGATCGTCCCAAGTCAAACGGTGGTTTGTGATGTCCTTGAGGTTGTTTTCGTATTCTGAAGATGCGTAGATTTGGTGATGAGGCAAATCATACTCCTTGTCGACACCGAGGTACAGCATGAATGTTGAACAGGAATATCCCTTCTTTTCGAGCTTCTTATCGGACCATTTCTTTCGCTTTTCATTTGGAACGAGGGTTGTCATTGCATGAGCAAAGTCAGCATTGACAACGACTCTGTCCGCCATCATCTCTTTGCCTTCGATTCGAACGCCTGTGACGGTTTTTCCTTCATAGATGAGGGACTTGACAGGAGTGTTGAGTCGAATGTCAACTCCCATTTCTTGTGCGATCTCGCCCATGCGTGCAGTGATACTTCCTAGTCCACCCTTGGCATGGAAGATGCCGTGTTCGTATTCGAGGAATGCAAGAATGGTGAATAATGATGGGGCGTGGAAAGGACTCATGCCGAGGTACTTCGTTTGGAATGACATAGCCAATCGAATTCTCTCATCGTCGAAATGCTTTCCAAGATCTCCGGCAACACTTGCCCAAGGCTTGAGCACGGTTGCGACTCTCATGGCTCGCTTTGAAAGAATGTCGAGTGGACTTGTCCATGGAGTTTGTAGGCATTTCTTGGACAAGTCAAGTTTCCTACGATTTTGCTTCACGTAGTTCTTGAATCCGTCAGCGTTCTTGTCGCCTGCAAGTTCTCGAATGCGTTCAGTCATTTGATCGAGGTCGCTGGTTGCATCGATGTGGCCACCTGCGCCAAACACAAGACGATACATTGGATCGAGCGGCATTAGACCGAGTTCCTTGTGAGCATCACGGCCGATGGCTTGGAAGATCTCTTCGATTACTTCTGGATAGTGAAAGAAAGTCGGTCCTCTGTCGAAGGTATAGCCATCTTTCTTGAAGAGCCTTGTACGTCCACCAACAGCATCCGCTTTTTCAAGGACAGTGACTTTTACCCCAGAGTGAGCAAGAAGAAGGGCTGATGCGAGACCACCAGGGCCTGAACCTACGATTATGGCGGTTGGTTTGTTGTTGTGGGTATCCATATTTCCACTAACAAGATTCGGCTTATAAAGCGGCGTTTTACACCACTAGTCTGTTGGCTTCATATTCCCATTCCAGAACGCTGAATTCGTTGTTTCCTGAGAAACTTTCGCGTGTTCTGAATACGGTAGTTCAACAATCGATGCAAATTCATCGAGGTAAGGACCCATCGATGTGATGAGATCAACATTGGGTTGGCCTCGCAATACCATCCCATCCATGTACATCAATGAGCGAATGATTGGAAATGCTTCTTCCCCAAAGCGACATCCTGCTAAGACTGCACACCGGACTGTTTTCATCATTTGTTGAGTGAGAGAAACTTCGCTCACAGTCTTGCCGATAAAATCCGCATAGATCTCATGCATACTGGACATGTATTTTGCCTTCGCAGCTCCGCTTGGTGGTGTATCTGCCATGAGCAACATTGCTTCGAATGATTGATCCAACTCACCCTTTGCAAGATGGAAAAAGAATCCAAACAAGGCCGAACGGACTTTGTCTGGGGCGTGAGAAATTGCTCCAGTGTCAATAAATGTGAATTTGCCACCATCGTCAACCATGGCGTTTCCAGGGTGTAAATCTCCATGGAAGGTTCCTATTCCAAACATAAACGCCCCATGAATTCTGAAAAGTTGCAACAGATTCTCCCAGGACATTGTCCCTTCTGTGAGGCGGTCTTCAAGGGTTGGAGATTCGATATGCTCCATCACGAGAATGTGTTGATTCGATAACTCAGGCCAAACTCGAGGAAAAGAGAGAAGAGGCATGGGGAATTGGTGCTCCACTTCTTTCGCCTTTCGTTGCAGAAGTTCAGCACCGTCAATCTCGTTTCGCAAATCGAGTTCTCTTAGTGTGTAATCTTCAACGTGTTGCAACAACCCAACAGGATTCCCAACCTTTCGCAATCTTGGATTGAGGAAGAGTCCAATTCGCAACCATCGTTTCATTCGTACGACGTCCTTTCGGAAGGACTTTTCAAAGTCGGCTTTGATGATTTTCACGACGACTTTGGTTCCATCCTTGAGGACTGCTTTGTGGACCTGACCAATGCTCGCTGCTGCAAACGGTTCTTCTTCAAAATTTGAAAAGGCATCGAGGAATCCGTTTGGTGCCCTGTCTTGAATAAGTTTCATTGAATCTTCTCTTGGTATCGAATTCGCTCGCTGGTAAAGGGATTGAAGTTGTTTGCACTTTTCCTCAGAAAGCAAGTCAGGGCGAAGTGCGAAAATTTGGGTAAGTTTCACTGCAAGGAGGCCCATGTTCTGGATCTTGTCCAAATCAGCAGGCCCCTTCTTCGTAATCATCCGAATAAAACGCACGAATGTTAAGAGGCGCATAGTTAGAAAAACTCCTGTTCATTTATCAATCGGCGTTTTTCTTCAAGAGGGTTTTGACCGGATTTGCAAACATGGCAGGTGTTGCCGAAACCCACTCTTGGTATCCTTCCCGTTGCTGTAAATCAACTTCAGACATCTTCACTCCACTGACGTATCGTAGAAGCAATGTCAAGATCATTGGTCCGATGAGAATCGGAGATGATTCAAGGCCGCCAACAACAACAGCAAAGGCTCCAACCGACCACCATAGGATGGCTTCGCCTAAGTGATTTGGATGACGAGAAACTGAAAACATTCCATCTGTTTTCAGGTTCCCAGGTCCGTGTTTCGAACGATATTTCTTCAGTTCCATATCCGCTTTGTGTTCAAGTGCCAACCCTAGAACGAAGCCAATCAAACAGAGCCCGGACAAAACAATCGACAAAGTCGACCACTCCAGAGTTGCAGCTTCCTCGGGAATCAACGAGAAGATTGGAAGAGCGATGAGCAAGAGAAGGGCACCTTGCAGGATAAAGACCTGAAGGAAACTGATCCACCACCAGTTCTTGCCAGCAGACTCGCGCATCCGAACGTATCGTTGATCTTCTCCTCGTTTTTTTGTGCGTTGATGCAGAACCACTGCGAGTCGAAGGCCCCAAATCGTCACACACAATAAGCAGGCAATCCCAGCAATGTTGTACGATTCAGCGAGGAGGAAACGAGTCCAAGCGATGGCAACAAAACCCATCCCCCACAAAACATCCATGACAGTAACATTGCCCGAAGAGACGGTTTTCAGCCATGCGAGTGTTACGTATCCAAACACGACTAGAATCGTGATTGAGTTGAGGCTCAAGTCCATCACGCCGAGGGTTCAGCTGGTTGTTCTTCATTGTTCATGATGATGTGATAGCGCCAAAGGTCATCCGGTTCCCCAGTACCATCGTATCGGCGAACGTTGACATTTCCACCCTTGGGGAATCGTGTCATCAAGACACCTTCGATAATTCCATCATCGAGTTCCCACATTGGCAACACATCTGGATCCTCGCTTGGAGGGTGGTCCAGTCCAACTTGAACGTGGAATACGGGGTCAATACCGTATTCAAGGCGTCCGAGGCCTGCAAATTCCCACCAGTCCATCATTTCATCAAGGAATTCAACGTGGTTTTCAATCGAGCGTAGTGAGAAGGCAAGTTCATGTCCAACTCTGTTTCCAACCTGTCGCAACATGCGAGCCAAATCGATACCGAGAATCTTGAGGTTTGAAAGACGGCCCTTGGTCAATTCTTGACGTGCTTGATTGACTTCGGTCCCAGCAGCGAGGAACGCATCGGGATCGAACGGTGTATCGTGTTCAGGAAGGTCATCAACACCGAGTGCTCCTACGAGTGAATCGAGGAATGAACCTTCGCCAATGGTCAATCGGAGAGGGTCGTGAATTCGACCCTTTGAGAATCGTGCTTCTGCGACCTCAAATTGAACTGCATCTTCCCAAATCGTATCGATCAGGTTTTCTTGAGCCTTTGCAAAGGGTTCGCTTTCGATAACCAGTGCAGCATCTTCCTTGCCACGGCCTACAGGGTTTTCCTCGATGTTGAGAAATTGAACGACATGCGTGCAATCTTGAAGGAAACCTTGCGAATCCAAATCATCGGAATGTTTGATTTCAATGGAATCGTGCAGTTTCTGGAAGAAGCGAGTCGTTCTTCGGTCGAGTTGAGCGATGACCTGGACGACAACACCTTTCTCTGCAACAGAGTTGACCGTTTCGAGAGCTTCGCTTCGACACAAGTGGAGAATTCCATATCGGCCAAGGAGCAAGACAAGACGCTCTTCGGTGTCTTCAGCCATTCGCTCTAAGCGTCGGTAAATGTGACTTCGTTCTTTGAGTACGGCGAATCGGGGTTCGTCGCGCTGACGGCGATTTGCTTCGTAGGACGCATTGGCTTCAGTAATGCCTTTCGACATCTCGTTGAACCCTTCTTCGAGATTGTCCAATTGGCGTCGACGCATTTCGATGATGTGCTGAAGTGCTTCATCGACACGGAGACTTGAGAACAGCATTGGACGATCTGCAGTTGCCGTAACAATTCCCATTTCTTGCAATCTAGAGAGGCTGTTGTAGGCGTCAAGTCGAGTGGTTTGCAGTTCTTTTGCAAGTTCACTTGCACGCATGTTAGGGTTGTTCCCTAAGACCATGATTGAGCGTACTTCACGCTCAGTGAGTCCTGCTTCGTTGAGAAGACTATCCCACATCACTCCAATCCTCCAGTAACTGATGAGAGGCTTTTGAGAATCCGAGCGACATGCCGACGAGGTCTGAACAACCAATCATACACGTGATGAATTCGATTGTCAGGGCCGATAAGGAAGCTGGATTTGGCGGGGAACATTCCAAGATGGACTGGAACTAGGAACTTGTCTGCAACAGCACGGTCCGGATCTGCGAGGAGCGGGAACGGAAGTCCACCAAGTTCTTCCTTGAATTTTGCATGAGATTCACTCGTTCCCTCGCCAATTCCGACAACTTTACAGCCAGCCGAAATGAACAGGTCATGTTGCTCTTTGAAGGTCAAACACCCGCGCTTACATGTCGGAGAGCCGTCCTTTGCATAGAAGAAGAGAATTCTCCATGAACCATCGAGGCTACTGCTGTCAAAACTGTTCCCTGCATCGTCCGTTAGTGTAAAATCTGGCGCGAGTTCGCCAATCAAATCCTTGCTCACTCTTTTCGCCTCAGCGTATGTGAGGCGGTCTGCTGTCAAAACTACTTCTGCCATATGCATCAACCTCAAATTGGAAGAATGTGGCGCATTCTTGTCGCTTTCGTTCGTAGGTAGTCTCTGTTTTCTGAGCATATACCTGCTTTGTGTTCAACTCTTGCAACAACGTTGATGCCGTGTTTCTCGAGTTGTTCGATCTTGTCAGGATTGTTGGTCATCAATCGCACACTGTCATGTCCGATGTCGTTGAGGATGTGAGCTGCGATTTTGTAATCTCTGCCGTCAGCAGGGAGATTGAGTGCAAGGTTTGCATCGAGGGTGTCAAACCCACGGTCTTGGAGATTGTATGCCTGCATCTTAGCGTACAGGCCAATCCCTCGCCCTTCTTGTCGAAGGTACAGTACAATTCCACGCCCTTCCTTTTGGATTGTCTTGAGCGCACGTTGGAGTTGCGGGCCACAGTCGCAGCGCAGGCTACCGAGAGCATCACCTGTGAGGCATTCTGAGTGGACACGCACGAGGGGTGGTGTTTGATTGTTCATGTCTCCGAAATAGATCGCTGCATGTTCAGCACCATCTCTTGGGTCTATGTACGACCGAATTCGGAATTCTCCAAATTTGGTCGGGAGTTTTGCATCTGCTGGAACTGCAGTGAATTTCTCGTCGGGATTTACCTTCATGACCTGTGTTATCGACGTTGTAGGTATAAAGGACTGTTTCTAATTCCCATACGTTGTGGGGATTTGTTAAACGGTTCTTCAAATACTGGGAGTGAGACATCTTAGACGTGGTTGGAGGTTTTGACATCGGTGTGGCTGCTGCTGTGGTCACTGAGACGGGCATTTTGCTGGTTCAAGAAGCAAAAGGCCCCTACGCAGGATGTTGGGGTCTTCCTAAAGGGCACGTCGAATCAAATGAATCAATCGAAGACGCCGTACTTAGGGAGCTTATGGAAGAAACGAATATTTCCGGCGATGTTTCCGGCTTCATCGGTCTTCGAACAACCAAAACTTCCCATGGAGTCGGTCTCTTTTTGTGTTACAAAATCAATCCTGCACAGCTTGAAATCAAGCCACAAGAGGATGAAATCTCCAATGCAGAATTCTTCTCATACGATGACTTTGATCGCCTCGAATGGGTTTCTGCAGCAATGAGAGGATTCGCCGAAGTGGCTCTCAAAAACACGACTCTTCCGCTCATTGATCTCAGCTCAGAATCGAAACGACCGTATCACCTCGTTTTCAGCGACGGCCGCGAAACATTGTCTGAGGAGGCACTCCAATGATCGATGTCCGCCGAATTGACGGCAACGACAAACCGTTGAACCTGAACGGGTCGCACGTTCTATATTGGATGACCAGTGCACGTCGTGCTCGATGGAATCATGCTCTCGACCATGCTGTAGAACTGGCCAATGAACATCATGTTCCACTCATCGTAGTTGAATGTCTTGCACTCGGGCATCGTTGGGCCAACGACCGTATTCATACGTTCGTTCTGCAGGGGATGATCGACAACAGGAAACTCTTCGAAATGAGCGCAGTAAGCTATGTTCCTTACGTCGAAACCAAGAAATCACAGGCTAGAGGCTTGCTTCAATCGTTTGCAAAAGATGCAGTAGCAGTTGTCATCGATGATTACCCAACCTACATGCCTCGCGAAGTTGCCCAACGTGCCAAGGATCTTGCACCATGTTCAGTTCGTTGCATTGACAGCAACGGAGTTGTCCCGTTACGCGCTCCCGAACGTTCCTTTTCAACGGCTCATTCGTTTAGACGATACATCCACAAAAACGTCCTAAACTTCATCGCAGATCCTCCCCTATCCGACCCTCTTAAGGAACTCAATGATGTCCCCGACGGTTCAGCAATCGTGAAGCAATGTTTCGATGAAGTGAATGTCCCGTTAACTCCATTGGAATTTATCTGGAGAGTTTCCGAAGCATCTCGGGAGGGTAGAGACGCACTCAAAGCCCTCGATATCGATCATAAGGTTTCTCCAGTCGACGGTCGCCGAGGCGGTTCTGTTACCGCTCGCACGACATTGAAGAGATTCATTGAGCAGCGCTTGAACACATATCATGTCGACCGCAACCACCCTGAACGTCACGGTGGAAGCGGTCTTTCCCCCTGGCTTCACTTTGGGCACATTTCTTCCTTCGAAATTGTCAACGAAGTACTCACTTCACAAAAGTGGAATCCAATGCTCATCACACCTCCGCACAACGGTCGCCGAGCAGGTTGGTGGGGATTAAGCGAGGGCGCTGAAGCATTCTTGGACCAAGTCATCACTTGGCGAGAACTTGGGTTTGTGTATTGTTACGAACACCCTGATCACACCTCGTACGAAACTCTCCCTGAATGGGCCAAAAAGACCCTCGAAGAACACGCAACAGACGAGCGACCGTACGTATACACCTTTGAGCAACTCGAGAATGCAGAAACTCACGATCCCCTATGGAATGCAGCCCAAATGCAATTGCGAAAGGAAGGAATCATTCACAACTACCTCCGCATGTTATGGGGAAAGAAGGTGCTGGAATGGTGTCCAGATCCTGAAGAAGCCTGTGAGTGGCTGATTCAGTTGAACGATCGATGGGCACTTGACGGCCGAGATCCGAATTCCTACACTGGAATCTTCTGGATTTTCGGACGGTTCGACCGAGGCTGGTTCGAACGCTCAATCTTTGGAAAGGTCCGATACATGACCTCTGCATCAACTCAACGCAAGTTCAAAACTGAGGATTATATACGAAAATACGCTGATTCTTAACAAAGGAGATGCGTATGCCCATTTACAACCACACTGCAACCTTCCCGTTTTCTCGTCAAACCGTTTGGAACTGGCATGCTCGTCCTGGAGCAGTGCGCCGTATAATGCCTGACTGGGAAGGAATTCGTCCAATTGAAGTTGGAGGAATAACAGACGGAGCTGTCACATCGTTTCGAATGTCAATTGGAATCGTCCCTCAACGATGGGTGGCAAAACATCACAGTTACATCGAAGGAGAGCAATTTTGTGATGATATGGTGAAAGGTCCCTTTGGTCGATGGAATCATACGCACAAATTTGTCGATAATGGTTCCAATGAAATGGAAATACATGACCAAATCGACTGGAAGTTACCATTTCACTTCTTTACTCGAATAGGAGCTCCAATCATGGTCATGCCCCGCGTTAACCAGATGTTTAAGCATCGATCCAGGCGTATTCTAGCGGATTTGAAACGCCAAGAGATGTTCAAAGATTCTCCTCGAAAGCGAATACTCATCAGTGGCTCGACGGGTCTGATAGGAACTCAACTGGGTGCGTTTCTGGAGACAGACGGCCACGATGTCCATCGTCTCGTACGTCCAAGTACCAAACTGCATGCCGACCAAGATTCCACGAAAGTAGTCAAATGGGACGATCGCAGTGGAGAGATTCTCGAAGGTTCACTTGAAAACTTCGATGTGGTAATCCATCTTGCAGGTGCTGGAATTGGAGACAAACGCTGGAGCAAAAAACGAAAGAAGTTGATTGCGGAAAGTCGTGAGATACCAACTCGAAATCTCTCCGTTGCATTAACCAAACTGAAATCGCCACCATCCTTGTTCATGTGTGCTTCTGCTGTTGGCTTTTACGACAACAGAGGCGATGAAGACTTGGATGAGACAAGCAGCATTGGAGACGGATTTTTAGCCAAGATTTGTAAAAAGTGGGAGGATGCGACGAAGCCTGCATCTGAAGCAGGGGTGCGTACAATCCTCATGCGAACAGGAATTGTTACAACTGCTGCTGGCGGTATGCTTCAACAAATTCTCCTACCTGCTAAATTGGGTGCAATGGGTCCAATTGGAGGAGGGCGCCAATGGCAATCATGGATTTCTCTGGACGACCAAATCTATGCGATACATTATCTCTTGAATCAAGAGGATGCTAGCGGTGTGTTCAATTTAACAGCACCGAACCCTGTCACTCAAAAGCAGTTTGCAAAGGCTCTCGGCAAAGTTTTGCGCCGACCTGCATTTGCTCCAGCACCGGGTTTTGTCATGAAAATTCTTTTTGGAGAAATGGGTAAGTCACTGATTCTCGATGGCCAGAAAGTCCATCCAAAACGTCTCCTCGACATAGGGTACCAATTTGAGCATGAAACGGTAGAATTAGCACTCCGCGATGCTCTTGGCCGCTTTGCCTAATCGTCGCTTTGTTCATAACCAGTATGTAGCATGGGCAACCATGCTCGGGCGTAGCATTGCAGTTGGCATATTTGCCCTGTTGCTGCTTTGCATGATTCCCGCAGTCCATGCTGATGACACACAAGCAGCCTCGAATTTGTTAACCGATGGCGTTTCGTCGAACGGTTACGTTTGTGATCCAGATGGATGCTCTCCGAACGATGGAACCGATTGGTGGCGTATTTTTGCCTACAAAGGAGATATTGTCAGCATAACGTTTTCCGGTTCGATGAGCAATGCGGCTTGGTGGTGTCCAGGAGACGGTTGGGAAGGCGACTACTCGATGCATGATGAGTCGGGTTCACAAGTAGCGACCATGGGTAGAAGCGATGACAACCCATCAGGAACGCTTTCCAAAACCATGTCACAACCAGGTTATGTCTATGTGAAGATCAAAGGAAAGGATTCATGGTGCAACGATGGATTTGACTACACCCTTCTTGCTTCAATCGACAAGACCGACCGAGATACAGACGAGGACGGATTCGTGGATGCTGACGATGACTGTGACCTCATTGTAGGTACTTCAACCAACGATCGTAAAGGTTGCATAGATTCCGATTCCGATGGATGGTCAGATACCGATTCAGGATGGGATGTACAGAACGGAGCCGATGCTTTTGAAGCAGATGCAACTCAATGGCGCGATCGTGATTTCGATGGTTATGGGGACAACATACTCGGCAACCAACCTGACCATTGTCCTGATAATCGAGGATATTCAACATCCGACCGATATGGATGTATAGATTCCGATGGGGATTCCTATTCCGATGCTGATCCTGGAGGCCTGAACGGTCTAGACCCATGGTTCGCTCATCCAGATGGACTCGCTGATGCATTCCCATTTGAGGGAAGCCAATGGCAAGATACCGATGGAGATGGATTTGGTGACAACTGGGATGACCCGATGTGGAACGAATCTCATCTTGAGTGGGGAATTGGTCAATGGATCGATGTCGCATACCAACCTGATGCCTGTCCATTCATCCTCGGATACTCGTTTGCAGACCGATACGGTTGTCCAGACGCAGATAATGATGCATGGTCAGACCCTGGTGAAAACTGGACTTCCGCAGAGGGGGCGGATGCATTCCCATTTGAACCAACACAATGGCGCGATAGGGATTTCGATGGTTATGGTGACAATCAAACCGAAGGTGCCAAACTTATCGATGATTTCCCAGACAATCCTACACAATTCCGAGATTCTGACCTTGATGGTTGGGGGGACAACCAAACATACGGAGCTACACAAATCGATGATTTCCCAATGATTCCGAGCCAGTACAGAGATACGGACGGGGATGGATACGGAGATAATCTCGCAGGATTTGAGGGCGATGTGTGTGTAAATTCCAATGCTGAAGAAGTTGAGAGTGGATGGATTTCACGTTTTGACCGTCTCGGTTGCAGAGATGGAGATAAAGACGGTTATTCTGACCCAACCGATGATTGGATTTCACATCCGGAAGGGTTTGCTGATGCATTCCCGGACGATCAATCGCAATGGTACGATACCGATAACGATGGATTTGGTGATAATATGGAATACTTCGATGGTCTTGCATGGCGTCTTGCCTTCAGAGGCGATGGTTGCAAAACAACATACGGGCTTTCCACATTCGATCGCTGGGGTTGCCCAGATTCGGATGAAGACGGCTGGTCGAATCCAACACCGTACTGGCTTGCCAGCCCCGGTGGAATGGGTGACGCATGGCCAGAGGATTCAACACAGTGGCATGACCGTGACGGAGATGGACGAGGAGACAATCCTTCAGGAACAACAGCAGATGTTTGCCCCTCACAACCGGGGACATCGGTTGGTCCTAGTGCAGGCGGAGACCGTTGGGGCTGTCCAGATACAGATGGAGACGGTTGGTCCAATCTCGGAGATTCGTTCATTCACGAGCCAACTCAATGGCGAGATACCGATGGTGATGGATATGGAGATGAATCCGATGGGAATGAAGCCGATGCATGCCCAACAATTCGTGGTACATCGATTCTTGACCGATTGGGTTGCCGGGATACAGATGGGGACGGTTGGTCCGATCCAACAGATGACTGGGAAGCACACCCATTTGGCCTAGCCGATGCTTTCCCAACAGAGGCATTGCAATGGAAGGACAGCGATGGTGACGGATTTGGCGATGTGCCTCTTGGTGCGCTTCGCGACGATTGCCCAGAAGCATTTGGAACCTCAATTCGAGACTTACAAGGTTGTGAAGACAACAACGGCGATGGTTGGTCGAACGAATACGGTGAATGGAATGCGGCTCTCGCAATCATGGGCGAAGATCCAGCTGCATCTTGGTTGACCTATCTGATTGTAGGTATTGCATTCATTCTTGGGGCTTCTGCGGCACTCGTTGTCCGGACAATGCGTCCAGAAGAAGAAAAGATGCTGACTGAAGAGTTGCTAGGAATCGAACCTCCGTTGAATGATTCAATGCCATTGCCAGATCCTTCAGTAATGCCATTACCTGATTTGGCTATTCCACTCCCCCCTCCTCCTGGAGGTGACCAAGGTGCGTAAGTTGGCATTCTTTCTGACATTGCTGTTCGTTACACCTTTGGTTTTGGTTGGAAATGCACATGCTGAATCTGGTGCTGGTCTGGAGGAAGCAGGCATCACGATGGTAGCCCTTCGAAACGATTCGCTCGATTTGAATCAAGACGGGGATGTCGATGCTGTACGTGTTGTTGTCATCCTTAACTCATCCATCCCTTCAACCATTGTTGATGTTCGGCTTATCGCCACACATAACGATCGAAGTGTTACTGAATCAACCACGATTGAAATTAATGGTCAAACCAATGCAAGTCTGACATACGACGCTTGGTCTCGCGGTTCGCATGATCTTGTTCTTGCATTTTATGACATGAACGGTGCTGAAATCTCTACGATTTCGTTACCTACGTATGAGATGGTACCTGCCTTGCAGACTCCCATGCTCACCCTCCAATTTTCTGGTCAAAACAATCTCCAGACGGGATCGAATTGTGAAATCAATCGAATGTTTGCCGATGAAACCGGTCCTCGATATGGAGCATTGGGGACATTAACCTTCACGGGTGCACCATTTATCGTTCTTGACAATGCAACCAGTATCGATTGTTCAACGTGGCCTGCTGGTGAATATTCATTGCGAGAAACTTATCGTAATGAGCTTGGACAGACGGCTGAGACCTCTCTCAATCTAACCATCGAAAACCGTCCCGCCCCAACCTTTGATTTGGTTGTAACAGGTGATGGATTAACCACAGATCGCTCTTGTTTGATCGCTGTCCAGCCGACCAATTCAAACGAAGACTTCACACCATACTCTAAGGAATGGGACGTATCGACAACCTCTCTGATATCTGATGGCCCAGTGTACGATTGCTCAAGTCTACCCGCAGGAGTGCACCTTGTTGTTCTCAAGGTCACGAACATGGAGAACATTGCAAGTACTCAAGCGGTCAATATTGTTCGACTACCTGCTGCTGAATTAACACCGGACGAACAAGAAGCCCTGCCAAGCCAGTCCTTCGGTGATGAAACTGTAACGGAGGATGTTGGATGGTACACAATAGCAGTTCTCGGCCTTGTCGTAGCCATTGTTGTCTTTGTTCTCTTGGTTCGTGTTCGAGAAGACGATGAACTGCTCACCTTGCCTGAACTTGGCCCAGCGCCACAAATCCTCAACGATGGTTCGCCCGATCCTGAAGGCTTGCCTACTGTGCTCGATGACGATGGACAGTTGTGGAGAAAGCATCCAGATGGTTCTCTCGATTGGTGGGACCCTACCTACAACATCTGGCAACGCTGGTGATGATAATGTCGGATTGGCTCATGTATCTTCTCATCGGAATTGGTGTGATCGTCGGTCTTCTTCTTCTCAATGGGGTTTGGATTTGGTGGACTCGAGTACGACCTCGTCAACCAAAACTTCATGCCGATTGGGCTTCAGATTGTGAATTCACCTCAAGCGCAGTGTTCAACGATTCTATGATTACCTTCCGTAACGTACGTGATTTTCACTGGCGAACAACCAAAGATCGTGATGAGAAATGGGCAGACGAGGTAAATGTGGATTCAACAAAAGTCAAGCACATTTGGTTTGTAGTGGATCAATTCCATGCCTTTAGAGGAATGTCTCACACGTACCTGACATTTGAGTTCCATGATGGAACGTGCCTCTCTTTCTCGTTTGAGACGCGCCGACAGCGTGGTAAGAGGTATCATCCGTGGACAGGTCTATGGCGCTCGTATGAATTGTATCTCTTGGTTGGGTTTGAACGCGATGTCACTCAGCTGCGAACGCACGGCAGAAGCAACATCGTTTCGATGTATCGTGTGATCACACCCCCTGACAAAGATCGACAAATGATCGTACAAATTGCACATCGCCTCAATCAATTGGCAAACCGGCCAGAGTTTTACCACACCCTCTTCAAAACCTGCAATACCTCCATTGTTCGGGCAGTCAATACTGTGACTCCGGGACGTATTCCTTTCCTTTGGAGGAATTTCCTTCCAGGATATACTCCGAAGGCTGCGCTCAAACTCAATCTGATTGAAGATTGGGGCGGATTGGAAGCAACGATGGAGAAAGCAAGATTTGACCAACACGCACAAGGCTGGGATGGCGTGAGTGATTACAGTGCATACATTCGATCAGCGATGCCGCCATCACCCTTCGATGAGCAACAAGAGGTCGCCTGATTGAGCGGATACGACGATTTCCGATTCAATTGCTTTGTTTGAAACTCCTTGTGTTCCTGTTGCTAATGAGGCATTCTGAAGTGGATATTGACATCCTTCTAACGTAACCCCTTGAACTGAACCAAATGCGATGAGGCTAATGATTGCATCCGGTTTGACTTGGAATGTGGTGGGGTTGGAATCAACTCGCGTTGCTGTCCATCCATTGAGAAGAATTGTGGCCGAACTCTGGCATTCAAACAAGGCCGAGTATGCTGCAAGATGGTGGTCGTATCTTCCGATTTCAACACCAATGACATCAATCCTAGCATTCGGTTGTTCTTGCTGTACCCATTGCAATCCCTTCGATATGTCACTCTTCTCCTGGCTTGGGATGCGAACGATTTGGACTCCACTTGATTCACACCGATTCAAGACCGATGTGGTGATGCTGTCCAAATCTCCAACAATGACATCTGGAATTAAATTCAAATCGAGTAATCGATTCGCAGCACCGTCTAAGGCTACAAGTTGGTCGTACGTTGTACGCTCATGTTGAAGATTAAACGAACTCGGCCATTCACCGTTTGCAACGATGAGAACCCGGCCCATGACATCTGGACGTATCTGCTCTTCTTGACCTCATGGGTTCGTTGGAACCACTTGGAAATCAATCAAGTGCTGACAATGGTTTAGAACGTTGAGTGTTCTAAGCAGTTTATGCGCGGGGAGCGGACGCTTTTCAAATCGGTCTTGTCGTCGGGACTTATCCTGCTCATGCTCCTGCAATTGATGACTCCTCTGACCTCACACACAGTGCCCAGTGACTCGGTTTTGAGTGAAGAAAACGTCCCTGGATATACGCTTCCGAGCGAACTTGAACACGGCCATGATCTTGCTGGACAAACCATCGATATGGAAGGGATGACAGAACTGCTGGTACGCCAAGACTCGTCCATTGACATGTGGATGAGTGAAGTATTGGTTTCTGGCACTCCAAGCGACTTGAGTCGTCCGAGTGTGTACCTTGCAGAGAACGGTTCGAGTTACTTTTGTTGGATGAACAATCTCGGTGAAGTCAGAATGGGTGTGCGAACCTCTGCAGGAGCGTTCACGGATTCGATTATTGATACCGTCAATGCAACCCTCGGTCTGATCGGCTGTTCCGTCGTTGTTGATGACTCCTACCGGCCACTCGCAATTTATGGTGATGGGGCGAA
The DNA here is from genome assembly GCA_013911465.1 of Candidatus Poseidoniales archaeon. Lineage (GTDB taxonomy): Archaea > Thermoplasmatota > Poseidoniia > Poseidoniales > Poseidoniaceae > MGIIa-L2. The sequence goes on along the minus strand of JACETE010000013.1, from coordinate 10,793 downwards.
CGTCAAGATGGCCCGTCTTGCCTTCCAAGGACAAGTTTACTCAAGCGATACTTGGTTGAATCGAACCATTGTCGAAGATTTATACCCCGAATCTATGATTCTCCGACTCACGGATGAGGGCCATGAATTTGCAGTTGTTCGAACAACAACTGGTGAACTGTGGCAGGTCAACAACAGTGCTCTTCGTTGGTATCATGATCGACTCGATAGCGGACCCGTTGGAGAAGAGTACGAACTGAAGATGGATGACAACGGTGTTGCCAACATCGCATACACTCGCTCCGAGGAAGCTGTGCGTTTGCAGGTTGATGGACAAGACCGGACAGAACAGATTCTCGCTCGTGATGCCAGCGTCCATACTGCGATTGGCCTTGATTTGGATTTGAGCGGCCTTGCACAGATTGCAACAACATCGTACGATTCTGGACAAACAGAACTTTCGATTTTCAAGAGTTTGGAGGACCAATCCACTGGACGATTGTCCAATGATGAGATGGCCTCTTTTGAATTGTATCCGGATGTTGAAGAAGGCAGTGCAGCGTATGGTGATTTCAACGCTGATGGATTCGATGATGTTGTTTTCACCCAACCAACAGCATCGGACAGTGGTTTGAGCAACAATGGCCGAGTAACAATCCTGTTTGGTGGAAACGATGGTCTTGACTCATCAACTCCTGTCGTTATGAGCGGAACACAATCTTCTGAACTCTTTGGTACAAGTGCAATCATTGGAGATTTCCTTGGAGCAGGTAGTTCTCAACTGATGCTCTCATCTCCGGGTTTCGACAACCTTAGTCGTTCAGGAGAGCTCAATCATGGGCTTGTTTCGTTGTTCGAATGGAATCAAACTCAGTTTGACCTTGTTTGGAGTACCACCGGGAATTCTGAGGAAATGCTTGGACAGGACCTCTCAAGAATCGATGACCTGAATGGTGATGGTTACGACGATGTTGTTGCTCTTCAAGGGAACTGGAGCGATGGAACGAATACGGGTCGATTGTCGGTGTATGAGGGTTCAATGGATGGACTTGTTTGGTCTCATAACATTTCAGCGAACACAACAGGCCCATATTTTGGGCGTTCAATGTCCAGTGGTGGTGATCTGAACGGGGATGGATACGGAGATTTCGTAGTATCGAATTCAGGCACTGAAGAATCCGTAATAGGGAGATCCGCAATTGAAGTGTTCTACGGTTCAGTGGATGGTTTCTCAACTACTTCGGATCAATCGATTCAACGTTTGGCTTCCGGAAAATTGTTCGGAACAGTCGTGGAAATTATCGATGACATCAACAACGATGGAATGGACGAGTTGATGATTCAAGAATTATCGGCAGAAGGCGCTCCTCTCTTGGGTGGAACGATTCACCTGTACATGGGCAATTCTTCTGAAAACTTTAGCGAGACGGCAGATTGGACAAGTCAAGGAACCAATAACGAACGCCTTGGATGGATGTTTGCCTCAGCAGGTGACGTCAATGACGATGGATATGCAGATACGTTCATCGGTTCAAGCCTAGGTTACACACCTTCTGGGCAACTCAATCTGTACCTTGGGTCTGCGACTGGATTTGTTTCAGCGGTCGAGACCATTCGTACCGGAGGTCCAGAAAACCATCTCGGCATGGTAACTGTGGGTGGTTTTGATTCGAACGCAGATGGTGCAATTGAATTTGTATACTCGACTCGAAATATGACCCGTGGAACCTATTATGGCGTTGATATGATCACTGTAAGCAAACAAGATTTCGATACCAGTCAGTTTACCTTCCAGGGGGAAATGTCGGGCTTGAAATTGACAACATCAAACCGTGGAGAAACCGCTATGATGTTTTCACTCAATGCATCTTCTTCGCATTCGTTTGTCCATCTTGAACACGTGGGTGATGGCTCTCCCGGTGGTACATGGGTCGAAGAAACGCTTGATACTGCTTCAGAGCCATTCCACTTCCAGTTTGATGTTACACCATCAGGGCAACCTCAAGTGGTCGTCTTGGATGAAACAGAGGGATATGTGCATCACACGACCACATCATGGACTGCATTGCACCAAGAGATTCGTACCTTCAATGACTTTGGAACATACCCTGCCTCTGCCGTCGATGCAAACGGAGACCTCCACGTGGTCTATTCGCACAACACCATTGAGAAATTGTACTATTCTACCGAAGGAGCCGGCACCTGGTCCTCAAGTGAGATTCTGTCGAACTCAAATCTATCTTCTTCTCCGTCTCTATGGTTTGAAGGAAGCGATATGCACATTCTCTATCGCGACTCGAATTTGGACAGCCTCGAGCACATTACCAAATCTGGGGGCACTTGGTCAACCGAGACTGAGTTGAGTCCTGGGATGGCCCTGGGAACTGAACACGTGTCCCTCCAACTCGGTAATGGAACAACTCTGGTCGCAACAACAGTGAACAACTCTGGTGTTCATGAGTTGCAAGTTCTTGACATCGACAACGATTTCTCAACCGTACTCCGAAACATGAGCGATGGTACAGCTGAACTTTCGATGTGCATGGATACGAGCAATACCATTGTCGTTCTGTCTCTTGATTCAAATGGAATTCTTGTAACCCATGAGCGAAACGCAACAACGGAAGCTTGGACCAATGTCTCGATGCAACAACTTGGTTTGGTTACCGGGATTTCGGATGGGTACGATCTTGCATGCACACAACACGGGACATCACTGATCTTCGCAGTTCAATCAACAGTGAACGCTTTGCATGAACGAAACAGTACAGGAGCATGGACTACCTTTGGTACACAACCAGTATCTGCTGAAGGTGGTGCTTGGGATGTTGTTTCAAGTGGTTCCGGAATCGTGCTCATGACAACCACGCCTTTCACGGATACACTTCGTATCAATACGCTTCACCTTGATGGCCGTTCAGAAGACCGTACAACTTGGTCAACGCATGAATTGAAGAATGTGTATACGAACATGAATTTCTCTTCAACCGTTGACTCAAATGGTACTCTTATCGCCACTTACTTGGACTCGGTTGACATGGATGTTGAGATGTTGCGTTTCTATGTTGATACTGACCGTGACCTCATCTTTGACCGAATTGATGGAATGCCACATGTGGGTGAACAATGGGAAGATGCTGACATGGATGGATTCGGTGATCATCCAACAGGTCCACTTTCAGATGATTGTCCTGCGGATTCTGGAATCTCGTATTTCTTTGTTCAAGGATGTGCTGATTATGAGCATGATGGCTTTGCTGACGATATCGATGAATGCGATACCACCGATGGACGTTCTGTGTACGACCGCTATGGTTGTCCTGATTTCGACGAGGATGGTTGGTCAAACAACGATGGATCATGGGTCAATGGCGATCGCTATCAACAGAATTGGAAGCAATCCAAGGATAGTGATGGAGATGGAGTTGGAGACAACTATGGCGTAGATTGTTGCGATGCTATCTTTGGTCTATCAGGTGCAGTTGAGACCAGTCCAGGTGATAAATTCCCATACAATCCACGTCAATACAAAGACTACGATGACGATGGGTATGGTGATAATGAAAGCGATCTCCTGACTGGAGACTTCTGTCCGTACAATTACGGTACCTCGTATCGGGATCGCAACGGTTGCGAAGACAGCGATGGGGATGGTGCAAGCGATCCTTCCAGCGTTGGTGGCATTAACTGGGGAGTTGACCAAGGTGCTGACATGTGGCCCGATGATCCTACGCAATGGGCTGACACAGATGGAGATGGTTACGGTGACAACGGGACAATTGGAGCAACAAATCCTGACTTCTTCCCGTACAATATTGCCGCAGCTGATGACAACGATAGCGATGGCTATCCAGACCGTTGGACGTCATCGTACAACGGTTCGAACGCACTAGGTTTGGTACTGGACGGTTGTCCAAATGTCTTCGGCACTTCTACAGATCCTCTGCCCGGTTGTCCGGACAGCGATAACGACGGTTGGGCCAACACGGACGATGATTTCCCACTTGATCCAACACAATTCCTTGATTTCGATGGCGATGGATTTGGTGACAATGCGTCTGGAAACAATGCAGATGATTGCCCATTCCAATTTGGAGTCGCCGATGGAACGGACGGTAACGGTTGTCCTCTCGTAAATACCGATGACAACGATAGTGATGGCATCTACGATGATATTGATCTTTGTCCGGACACTCCTCTCTTCACACAAGTGGATGCTGATGGCTGTGCACAGTCCCAACTTGACGATGATTCAGATGGTGTTTCAAATGCGGATGACATTTGTCCAGCAACCGAGCCATCGACTCAAGTCGATGACGATGGATGCAGTGCCGATCAATTGATTCAAGACAGCGATAACGATGGAATCTTCGACATAGATGATGCATGTCCGGAATCGACACTTGAGGTTGACTCGAACGGTTGCGATGAAACTCAACGCGATTCGGATAACGATGGCGTTAACGATGCTGACGATCAATGCCCAGATACAGAAGCAGGATTCCCTGTAGATGCTGTCGGTTGTTTGGATGAATCAGCACTTGAACAAGACCTCGATGGAGACGGTTATCTTGGCAACTACACCTATGATGTCGATTCCGAAACAGGTCTTCGAATCAATGAAGCAGGAGACGCATTCCCTCTCGATGGTACACAATGGGCGGACCAAGACGGTGATGGATTTGGCGACAATTCGGTTGGTAACAACGCAGATTTCTGCCCTGAAGAATTCGGCACCTCGTATCTCGATACCCTTGAAATCGGTTGTGAGGATGATGGCGATGGATGGGCAGACAATTGGGGCCGGGATAAATTCCCAGGCGACCCTACGCAATGGAACGATTCTGATGGTGATACCTACGGTGATAATTGGGGAGACCCGAGTTGGAATTCTTCCCGTGACCCATCTTGGCCAGGGGAATTCGTCGAGGGAGCCCTCTCTGCTGACAAATGCCCAGAATCTCCGACGACCAACGTAGATGAAGAAGGTTGTTCGAAGAGTGAACGGGATACCGATCAAGATGGTGTAAACGATTTGCTCGACAATTGTCCTGAGCAACCAAAAGGTCCTGATGGATTTGACGACGGTTGCCCTCTGCCCAAATCGGAATCAGAAGATGAAGATACGATGATTCTTGGAATGACATTACCAGTCTTTGGAGGCGCAATTGCCGGTGTTATCGTTGTGCTTTTGTTGAGTCTCATTGTCGTTGGACGCCTACGAAATCGTGGTTATGATTTGGATGATGACGATGATGATTTCTTTGATGAGGATGATGACGACGATGATTTCTTCTCATCGTTTGATTCCAAACCAACTGCTGCAATGCCTTCGCGCTCAAAACCAGCGGAACGAGGCTCTCCAGCAGCCAAAGGCCCATCTCGAGGGCCTCCTGGCGCTGGCCCTTCCTCTCGAGGTCCATCTGGCCCTAAGCGAGGCCCACCAGGAGCATCCGGAGGACCATCGCGAGGTCCACCAGGCAGAGGTCCTCCTGGCGGAGCTAAACCAGTAGCAGCCGCACCTCCAGCAGCCAAGAAATCACCAGTTAGTAGGAAGGTTGAATCAGAACCCTCTGAAGATTCATCTCCTCAAAAGAAGGTCCGTAAGGCAAGAATCGATGTTGATATGTCACTCTTTGAAGACTGGCAAGCCGATGATCGAGAGGCCGCAGTTGCTTGGGTTGTTGGTGAACTTGCAGAAGGCGAACAAGAACGAACACTGCTGATGCAACTCCAAGGAACTGGATGGTCTGCACAGCAATCGAGAGCAATTTACGACTTGGCTCGTAACCAACAATAGAAGGGAGCAACAGCAACCTCAAAAATACCACGTGATTGGCGAAGATAGGAGAGAGTGAATTGTCAGAAGGAGTACCAGAAGGAGCCTCGCTTCCCGACGGTATCGAGGTCGATGATGCAGCGGCCTACTTCGGAGTTGTTGATTCCTCAGATGTGCTTCAACAAATGATGTTGATGGATTCCAAGCAAGCCCTTTCGAAGGCTCTAGAACATCTCGCAGACATCATCCTCCGACCCGGCGAATTTGATTTTGAAGCTGCGAGTGAGCGCTTACAATGTGAGGGTGGAGAGATCTACTTCCTCATTTTTGGCCACTTGAACCTGATGGCTTTACCCGACCCATTGTTGCAATTTGCTGGTCAACCCGACTCTACTGGTTCGGCAAACACAGCACATCCGCTTGCAACCGAAGAGGTTGTACAAGCATTGACTCCGTTGTTTGACCCAATGCAGTTCCTGAAAATTCTTGCAATTGCATATGCAACAGGTGGGAATGCTGAGGTCGAGCGCTATCTCCAATCGATTGAAAATATTATGGCATCGCCATCCGAAAACGTTGCAAGCATGCAAACGATGGCCGAAGAATTGAACTCTTCGCTTGATGTTGCAGGACATGCACTTCCAATGGCATTGTTTGCCAGCGATCAAGCACAACCTGCTGAAATCGAAATGGGGGCCGTCATTGAACGAAAGGCACCTGAACCTAAGCCAGCTCCAGCCACTCCAGTCGCAGCAGAACCCGAACCGTCAGTTTCTGAACCTCAGGTCGAGTCGGTACCTCTTCCAACAGAATCGGTTCCTTTGCCTACTGAATCTGTCCCACTTCCTGCTGTTGATTCCGTTCCTCTCCCCGCTCAGGAAGAAGCCATTGAAGAGGTTGAATTCAAGAATGAAGTTGAAGTTGATTATGCCGCACAAGATGCCTTTGCAGGTGCATTTGGCTCTCAGATGGTCCCGGAACTAGAAGCCTCTCCTGAAATCATTGAAGAGGTTTCAGAAACCATTCCTGAACCTGCTCCAGTTGTTGAAGAGCCAGCAGAGGAAGAGTGGGTTAGTGATGCAGAACGATTCATTGCCGCTGACGTTGACGATTCAGGCAGCCTCTCGGTTGAAGAGTTGGCAGTTGCGGCCAATGTGACCCTTGAGGAGGCAGAAACGCTTCACAGTGCTGCTGATTCAGACGGGGACGGTGAAGTCTCACTTTCTGAATTTGTGTCTTCTGAAGCCGCTCAGAAGATGTCATCCTTGCCTCGACCGGTTGCTCCGGTCCGTAAACCAATTCAATCGCAGCAACCTCAGCAGCCTGAACAACCTCCTCGTCAACAACCCACCTCCCCTGGCGTTGCAGCACCCCAAATGGGCTGGCAACAACCTCCTCCACAACAACAGATTCCTCAACAACAAATCCCTCAGCAACAACCCATGATGCCTCAACAGCCCAACATGAACATTCAGCCAACCATTCGGTCAGGAATCCATTGCCGTGGTTGTGGCATTGGTTTGGATCCAAACTGGAGATACTGCCCAGTATGTGGAAACATGAACATGAACGCACATCGTTAATCGTTACCGGGCATAAATTCCCCAGACTCTGTCAAACAGGTGTCGTCAAGCCACACTGAGGGTTCTGCCAATACACCAGAAACATGTATCCCGGCATGAGAACTTCCACCAAGCCCTGAGTTGTCCCCGATTGAGAAATAGCAACTGCCCATTCGCTTTTCATCCTCAAGAACGTTGCCAACAAGTCTGGCATTCGGATTCATTCCAAATCCAAATTCAGCAACGGTCCAGACACTCTCTCGGTCCTTTGCCTTCAATTTCTTGGCAACTTCACCATACGATTGCCGAATTGTGGCTGCAAGACTTCCACCTTTCACGTCAATAACTGTCCCATCTTCGATGATCAATTCAACTGGCTCATCGATCAACGTCGAATCCCATGAACCATCGATAACGATGGTTCCATTCATGGTTCCTTCTTTTGGCAAAATGAACACTTTACCCGCAGGCAGGTTCGTCAGCATGCGTGGTCGGTTGCAAATTCCGTTATCATCGAGTTTCCAATCTCGCCAATTGACTTCAAAGGTAACATCTGTACCGGATTCTGACTTGACATTGATGATTCTACGTCGTCGAAGAAAGTTAGCGATGTTCGAAATTCGTCGCTTAACATCTTGGAAATCTGCGGTCATTCCTCCCTCCGTATACAACTTGAAGGTCATACCTGGCATTGTGGCGACTCGGGCACCATCTCGAACTGCCTGACGTACTGCTTTCGTATGCGTAAGTGAATATTTTGTGGCTGCAATGACGACTTGTTGTTGTCGCATAAGAGCCGCTACTGGTGTTGGAGGTTCTTCTCCATGATGTCGTGATTTTGGCATGACAATCAGAAGCACTCGGTCCGACCGCTTTTGTGTTGCAATGTGTAAGGACTGGCCGATTTCTGTTGTAGTTGGGTCACAAACGATGAGAACGTTTTCTCCTCGTCGGATGTCCATGCAGGTTTGAACAACCATGTCCGAAATTACATGCAGGCGTTCTTCATCAGTACTTGGTTCTGGGAGGAGTTCCTTTGCTTGAGGATTCTCTTGTGATTCTGCGTTGAGGAGCGCATTGATGTCTTCATCCTCATCGTTCACAACTTTGTCGCCTTCCTTGTCTTTTCGACGAAAGGGAAGGACCATGCATCTCCATATACTCATCCATATTGAATGTGTGGATAGATTCAACGAAATAGGGCTATACGAGTCTTGATGAAGAACGAGTGTCGAGGCACAGATATGAGCGACAAGACCACGTTCCTCAACCACCTGCAAGACATTCACCGAATCGGTAGTATCCAAGGGCATCTTGGATGGGATCAAGAAACACTCATGCCTGAAAAAGGTGCAAAATCGCGAGGTGAAATTATGGCTTGGCTTGCAGCCCTAGCACACGAGAAAGTCATTGATCCTGAGATGGGAGAACTGCTGGAACGTCTTGAAGGACGAGAGGATCTTGACGAAAGTGAAGAAGCGAACGTGCGAGAATTTCGCAAACGATATGACAAAGCAACGAAACTCTCAGCTGACTTTGTTTCAACCTTCGCACAGGCCCGCAGCGAAGCACTTGTCGCATGGCAAAAAGCGAGAAAAGATGCAGACTTCTCCGCATTTTTGCCTCATCTAGAGAAACTTGTTGAGTTAACACGTCAGAAGATTGAAGCATATGGTTACGAGAATACGCCTTACGATGCACTCCTCGATGAGTATGAGTCTGGTATGACTGTCAACGATTATGACCCATTGTTCGAGGGACTACGAGAACGCCTCGTACCTTTGCTCAAGCGCATTCTTGAGGCGAAGAAATCAAATCCAGACCCTTCCTTACCAGAAGGATTAACCTTCCCAGTGGACAAACAAGAAGCATTTTGCATAAAGGTCAGTGAACGTATGGGCTTTGATTTCGCAGCAGGGCGAATGGATGCTTCGACTCACCCGTTTTCAGCAGGTATTTGGCCGGGAGATACACGATTTACGACCCGTTACGATGAACTCGATCCTTTCTCATGCCTTTATGCTGTAATGCATGAAACAGGTCACGCATTGTATGAGCAAGGGTTGGATGAAGATCACCGATTCACACCAAGAGGCGATGCAGTCTCTCTTGGCGTGCATGAATCCCAATCTCGTTTGTGGGAGAACCAAATTGGTAGGACTCCAGAATTCTGGAACGTTGTCATGGATGAATTCAAAGAATCGTTCCCTAGTGCCCCCTCTTGGGATTCTTCAACCCTCAATCGAATTGCAAATTCAGTCGAACCTGGTTTCATTCGAGTCGAAGCAGATGAAGTAACGTACAATCTTCACGTCATGCTTCGGTATGAGATTGAAAAGAAAATTTTCAATGAATCCTATCCCTTGGAACAACTTCCTGAATTATGGAACTCGATGATTTCAGATTGGTTTGGTCTCACCGTTCCTTCGGACGACCTCGGTTGCTTACAGGACATCCACTGGTCGATGGCAGCCTTCGGATATTTCCCAACATATACGTTAGGAAACTTGTATGCTGCTCAATTATTGGAAGCAATGAGTAACGATCTAGGTTCAATCCAAGATTCGATTTCATCCGGTGATTGGTCATCGATGTTGGATTGGTTGCGAGAGCGAGTACACAAGCGCGGCAGTGCTTTATTGCCTTCAGATCTTATCGAAGAAGCGACAGGTTCTCCTCCATCGAGCGAACCGTTTCTTCGTTATGTCGAAGAAAAGTACGGCGAGATTTACTCACTCTGATTCGTCGGTTGCGTCCTCTTTGGCAGAGGTTCCAACAAGTCGATTGATTCGATCGGTCAATTCCATGATGGCATCGTTAAGGTCGTTACTGCGATCGTCTTCGTGACCTGTTCCAAATGTTGTTCCGAGCAATGTAATCATTGCACCTGAAAGCATCATTACTGCTGGCCAGTAGACGTCTTCTGCGACCATGCCATCGGTTGCGACCATTCCGCCCCAGATTGCTCCAGAGATGAAAATAATCAATCCGATCATCATCTGTTGGTATCCTTTTCCTAATTGTTCTTCCATACTGCTCATGTTTCCCAGTGGGAAATTCATCATCGCATACATAAGTATGGTAGTTGATGGAATGATGTTAGCATCAATTCCAAGGGGTCATCAATAACGGCGAACCGGTTTCACCTTCACCAACCAGAATCGAACCCTTTGGACCGGTTTGTTCATTTCGTTCAAACACTGGAACTCCGCCCACGACCGTTAGTGTTGGCCATCCAACGAGCTTCTTTCCATGGAATGGATTCCATCCCACTGTCGTCCATGTATTGGCATCATCGACCATTCGTTCGGTTGTCATATCGACGAGGGTGATGTCTCCATCGTATCCTTCCTCGAGGCGACCTTTCCCGAGCATGCCATAACAATCCGCAACATTCGATGCCATCCATTTGACGACTTGTTCGATGGTGCATGCGCCCCTTGAAGCGTGTGTGAGCATGACCGGGAGAGAGG
>JACETE010000012.1 GCA_013911465.1 Candidatus Poseidoniales archaeon | reverse complement strand
AGCGAATCATTTGCGATAGGGGTTGGTTAGGATCCGACATGCCAAACATGATGATCCCTCACAGTCCTTCAGATGCGGCAGTCAACGTCGTCGTTTCAACAACCCCTTCGAGGGTGCGGATGTTCTGCAAAATAAGGGTAGATAACTTGGAAAAAGCCTCCACCATGATCTTGCAATACACGTCGTATTCTCCAAACAAGACCATTGCCTCTGACACTTCAGGCATCTTGTTGAGTTCATTAACCACCTGTTGCTCTCGACCCGGTTCCGTAGACAACAACACCAGTGCGATAGCGGCCATGATGTACCATTCCGAACCTCATGTTTAATTCTTCACGTCTCTTGGTTGAATCGAACAGGATGTCGTCAAAGGTTGTAGCTCTGACCGGTTCTCCAGGTACTGGGAAATCAACGCTCGCCCGATTACTTGCTGAGCAAGACATCCACGTACTTCGACTTGAAGACGTTGCACGATCTGTTAACGGAATTCACGCCTCTGCTGATTTGAACGAGGTCGAGACAAACAAACTCTCTCATTGGAACTGGAACGGTAATCGTCCTTGTGTTATCGATGGACATTTGTCCCATTATTGCAACGTAGACTGCGTGATTGTTCTTCGATGCCACCCCTCTGAATTACGAATTCGACTCGAACAGCGCCCCGGCTATGGGCCAGACAAAGTGGCTTCAAATGTCGAGTGGGAACTTCTCGGAGGGGTTTGGTCGGAGCTTGCGCATTTGCACCCGAGCCACAAAGTCCTCGAACTCGATACGACGGAACACAACCTCGACATCGAGAGAGTCATCCAATTCATTATCGGAGACAATACAACCGATGCATCAATCGAGGATTCAATCCTTGCTTCAATAGATTGGATCAGCGCAGAAGATGCTACCGAAAGCATATGACCCTTCTTCGCTACGAACAAGCGATAGAGATGGCGTTGGAGCAACTCAGAAAGCGATGGGAAGCCCTTGCCTCCCCTCTCGTTTCCGGCTTAGGTCGGACCAATCCTGCCTTCCTTACTTGGCTAGCACTCCCTATTGGAATCGCAGCAAGTGCATTGGTTTTTTATGCTCCAAAAAGCGATGTTGGGGCCTTTATGCTTCTCGGTTCAGCGTTGATGATTGGGGTTTCAATGATTTTAGATGGCCTCGACGGTCAATTGGCGCGACAAACCGGTCAAGTTTCTCGATGGGGTGATTATCTTGATCACACACTCGATCGTCTTCTCGATGCGATGTGGGTTATCGCTATCGCATCGAGCCCTGCTTGGGTCAACGATCCAGTACTCGGTTGGGCTGCGGCTTGGTTCACAATTCTCGGTTCTTACATGGGAACACAAGCACAAGCTGTTAGTGGAGGAAGGAATTACCGAGGCTTCTCTCGAGCGGACCGCACAATATTGACAATTGCAGCACTTGCATTGACAGGAATCTTTTGGCTCATTGGTGTACAAGATTTTTCATACGCGCCCCCTCCTTTTGACCATCTTGAAATGAATCCGCTCTTGGTCGTCGTTCTTGTTTCTGGACTCGGCGGGATTTACACGTTCTTCGTACGCTTTTCTCAGGCAAGAAAAGAAATCATCGCTCTCGACAAAGAACAACCGCTTCCTCAACAAAATCACGACGAATCGGAGTAGATTTGCAACAAACAAATACGTCGGTTGTTCCTGTTATTTATCGGCATACTCTTAACGGGCGGCGGCGACGTATTGTGTGATGGGTGCGAACGCGCTGAACCGTAGTCTCCAACCGAAGGCCGTAATCATGGTCTTACTCATGATGTTGATGCTTGTTCCATTGACACCAGTTTCGACAGCTGCGGATACCAATCCCGGCAACTTGCAAGCACAACATATCGCCGCAGTTTTTGACCCCGTTTCAGAAACAACAACAGTTTCATGGCAAAACATTGACACGTACAACGGAAATGTTCCTTACTATCATTCAGCAATGTACAATGTCCATCGACACACCGAACCAATCACTCCATCAAACATCGACGCAACCCAACTAGTAGAATCGGTAGTAGCATGCGAAGCAAACGTCTACATTCAGTACGCTTGGTGTCTCAGTTCTGCAGGAGGTAACGGTGGCCAACATCCAGGCCACAGCGTGTCCTATCTTGTGGATGCAGGCACAAACAGCACCTACTACTACGCCGTCACAATTGAATGGGATTCAGATGGTGACATTGTCGGCTCAACGGGTTGGGCTCTTGATGTTCTTTATCAGGAACTTGATCCTGATGTCTCATCCATCACAATCGGTGTTGAGGAGGTCACTTCTCCGGTTGAAACACCGTTGTTTTTCCGAGCGGAGTATTCGCTTACAGACAGCGAAACGACTCTTGACTGGATCAACTATCATGACCTACCAAATTCCGAACCTGCTATGGAAAACACGAGCATCTTGATTTGGCGTTCAACCGCTGAAATATCTCGTAGTAACGGAGGCTTGGTGTATCAAGGACTCACAGTTGCTACTATCATTGCGAACATCAGTTCCGACTCGGATTCTTACGTTCATACAGTGCCTCCAAACACGAACGAGGAGGCGTATTATGCCATTACATATTTCATTCCAAACAAAACAGGACCAGGTGAAGATTTTGTCGACTTACGATTTTTGTCAGGTAATGCACTTACCCAACCAATTCTCGAGGACAATCGTCCACCAGACCATGTAAGTGTCTTTTCAGTAAGCACATCCTCTGAAAGCGATGGAACAGGGGAAACTCAACTGACGTGGTTTAGCGTTCCTGGTGAGCAAGACGAACGCTACGATCTCTATGTCTCTGGTACACCGTTCAGTTCAATATACAATACAGGTGTAACCTTCCTTGCCTCAGTCTATGATAATCAAGAACTTGAAGATTCAAACAATCCTTACACCTACACTCGAGATCTACCGATTGGAACGCTTGGATGGGCGCATTACTGCGTTGTTACCGTTGATGCAATTGGTCTCTTTGATGAAAATACAAGTAGCAGTTCATGTGATTCTGTAGAAGAAGATGCCTTCAGCAATTGGCAGAAGGAACCCACCAATGTCTATGCAGAATTCATCGGAGACCGAACAGTTCGCGTCACATGGGTTGATCAACTCGGTGTCGAGGGAGAGCGTTACCACATTTACTCGACTAGCGGTGTTCCAACCAATCCACAACAATTTGCAACACAGACAGATTATCATGGCTTTGTGAACGACAATACCCAAGTGTTCGACATCGTCATTGGGCCAGAGGTTGTTTCTCCGAACGGTGCACCTCTCAATTGGTACATTTATGTCACCAGCGAGGCTCAGTACATTCACGCAAATGGTTCCTATGAATATCTTGGATTGAATCAGAATTCATACGGTCCTGTTGAAATCGATATTACTTATCCAACCAGACCCCAAATCGTCACCGCAGAAAGCCGAGGAGACCTCGGATTTGTCGCCATGGAATGGAGTAATTTGCAAGAACCAAATGAAACCTATCAGATTTGGAGGCACAACGGCGATCCATTCGATGACTCATCATTGAGTTCAAGCGATGCAGAGGGTTGGGAACTCGTCCTCGATGATGTGAATGTTGGCTTGCAGAACTCCGCGACCATCATTCGAAATATTCCGATTGAAAATGGGACTGAGCAGGACGCTTTCTATGGGCTCACTGTTTGTGACCAATTCATGAATTGCAATCCCGAATTGCTCGACGGCCTCACATCAAACACGCGTTTGATTCGAGAGGATACTCGTGCACCAAGTATTGACATGGAATTAATCGATGATGACGACGGAGTCCCATACACCAGTCCTTCTTTGATACCAGGACTATACACGGTCAAAATTGAAGTCAGTGAAACCCTCAAGACAACTCCATCGATTGAAGTCTTTTCTTTGGCGGGTTACAATGAAACCGCTGGCGGAGCATTAATGACACAAACAGCCGATAATGCCCTCAACCCTGACAAGGGCCCAGAGTATAGTTTCGATTTCAGAATTACAGCATCGGAAACGGCAAGTGACCTCATAATTCGGATGACGCTCCTCGACCAAGCTGATAACGTTGGAGTCATTACGAATACATCCTTTAAGATCGATGCGAAGTCACCTACAATCGCAGTCTATGCTCCTTCGCCTTCATCTGAAGGATCGAAGTACCTCTATGGAAACAAAATCAATCTCATGTTTGCTGCCGAGGACGATGTCCAAATCGCAGAACTTCAGTATCGATTCACCTTCAATTTTGGTGGATTGACTGGAGTGACCGGCACTTCGCCATGGGCAAATGCGGAAGGAATCACCGATGTCAATAACGACGGTACATCGCTCGTGAGCGACATGGAATTCTCTGCCGGTACATTCGATGCTGGGCAGCATGCCATCACAGTTCGAGCACTCGACACGGCTGGAAATCAGAAAACTGCTCAGGTCGTTTTCGTTGTCGATTTCTGCCGAAACAACCTCGAGGGAGAAACAATCTGTACCTTTGAAGAGGACCTCAAACCTGAGCCAGAGCCAGAAATCGTGACCCCATCCATGAGCGAACCGCCGTACGTATTGGTATGGATTGCAGTAATTGTGAACGTTGTCATCTTTGTTGTAGCCCTGATGATTGTTCAAGTCAGCCTTTCTGGTCCGAAAAAGAAGAAGAAGAGCGGAGACGAGGACGAGGACGATGATTGGATGTCCGAATTCATCGGCACCACTCAGGATTTGGATATGGATTCCATCACAGGAACTGGATCAGCCGCTGAGGAGAAGAAGGAAGATGAACCGAAAAGCGAGTCTTCCGAACCTGTAGAGGAAGAAGATGATCCCTTCGCAGTCAATCTCGTTCAGCGCAAGACTCGCCGAAAGAAGAAGGCAGAGGAAGAGGAGGATGACGACGACGATGACGACGATGATCTCTCCTGGGCCGGTTTAGACGACGATGGCGATGACGACGACGATGATGACGACGATGATGAAGAGGAAGAACAGAAGCCTCGAAAACGTCCTGTCCGAAAACGTCCAGCCCGAAAGGCAGCACCTTCACGAAAACGCCCAGTTCGACGAAAGAAGAGCGATGATTGACGATTCGATGTGGTTGAATGTCAGAACATCAACATCACTCCGTCCTTGACGCGTTTAATCCATTGCACAATCGCCTCAATTGGCTCTTACTCGCAGTACCGCTAACCCTGATTTTTGAGTATCAACACGATGTCGAAATGACGTTTTTGTTCTCGATGATTGCAATCATGCCCCTTGCGTTTTTGATGGGCCATGCTACTGAAGAGATTGCACTCCGCGCAGGGGAAAACCTTGGTGGACTCCTCAATGCAACCTTTGGTAATGCGGTTGAGATCATCATCGCAGGTCTTGCGATCTGGACAGCAGCTCAACATGCAAATCAAGCAGATGTGATGATACAACTTGTCCAAGCTAGTTTGATCGGTAGCATTCTTGGAAACCTGCTTCTGGTTCTCGGACTGGCTCTTCTTTGGGGTGGTTACAAACATCAAACCCAATCGTTCAATCAAGAAGCTCTGTCAATGAACGGGAGTTTACTTCTCTTGGCGGTACTTGCATTGATTATTCCTGCGGCGGCACATCACACTGGAGACTCTGTTTCGAGCGATAGCATACTGGAACTGTCCCGATATGCTTCATTGGTTCTTCTCTTGATGTATGGTTTGTCGCTGTTTTTCCAGTTCAAAACCCATTCACATCTCTTTGATGTTAGTTCCGAGGTAGAGGAAAAAGAAGAGCCAAAAATGACCACGAAGGATGCATGGATTCTTCTCATCCTAGCCACCGTTCTCGTTGGATGGATGGCAGAAGTTTTGGTTCATAGCGTCGATAAAGCGGCCGAAGGATGGGGTTTGCCTACCTTGTTTATCGGTGTCATCCTTCTTCCGTTCTTTGGTAATGCTGCAGAACACTTCACTGCAGTTCTTGTTGCTGGTAAAGACAAGATGGATCTATCTCTTGCAATTGCAATTGGCTCAAGTGTTCAGATTGCCGTATTTGTGGCACCGTTGATGGTCTTGTTCGCTTGGGTCATGGGCGTTGATTTGTCCTTGGAATTCGGAATCCTAGAAACTGCTGCAACCTTCATGTCGGTTCTTGTTGCCAACTTTATTCTCAACGATGGAAAGACAAATTGGCTCGAAGGAGTCATGCTTTTGGCATGTTATGTCATCCTCGCACTCTCGTTCTTTGAGGTTTGAAGATGTTGGATTCATTCAATTCGAGAGGTAAAGCAGGAATCGTTTTTGCGAGTCTTGGTGTTTTGCTTCTTGTGCTTGGAATGATTGGCTATACAATCACAGGAGAGGTCGAAGATATTCCAACGCCGAACACACCGAATCAAGCATTTTTCTCCGGTGAGCCTCTTCCAGGGAACATTCTGTCTCCATTCGTTGCAGCAGAATTGACCCTTACATGGGATCGTGAAGATGTTTGGATGGGTCTTGTGGATGAAGATGAAAAGAAACGCTGCGAAGATGTTCCGAGCAATTTCTTCACACCAGGCCTTGGTTGTGATGGAACTTCGACAAACTTTGTTGCAGGCGATTCCTCAGCATCAGCAAGTGAAGGTTTCACTTGGAAGATGGAATCTGGAACCTACTTCGTCTCCTTGGGGGCAAAGGATAGTGCCCTACCTGAGGGCACTGAAGTTGTAGTCTCGTACGAAGTTCACCTCGGCCACTCTCTCCTGAGTTTATTGATTGCCTTTGGAGGCATGTTCAGTGGCGGTGTAATGGCGTATTATGGGCGTGATTAGTCACTCTACACCATCGTAATAGGAATGAACTGCTTCATCCAATTCTTCAATTATTTTCCGTTCATCAAGTGTTTGTGTAACACCATCCTTTCGCAAGGCTTGTCCATCAACCCATACATCAAGACAATCCCCTCCATTGTAGATTAAATTGGCAAGATGCCGATTGTTGGAACGCCCCAATGGACGCATTCGTATATCATCGAGATTCCACGCAACCCAATCTTTGCTTCCCTTGGTGGCAATCTGGAAAATGTCCTGTGCAGGAAGGATGGTCGAATCCCAGTGATCATGACGCTGTACAAGACTTGCAAGACGCGCTTCATGCAACAGGTTCAAACCGTTTCCACTCGATGCCGCACCATCTGTTCCTATTCGTACATCAACACCAGCATCACGATATGGAGGGAATGAAAGTGTTCCTCCACAGGCGAGTTTCATGTTTGAAGAAGGGCAATGAACTGCAGTGACATTCTGTTCAGCCATCATTCGAATTTCGTTCTTCTTGACCCACGAGGCGTGAGCAAAGATGGTTCCTGGTTGAATGAAATCGATGGAGTTCAGATATTCAACAGGATACATACCATTCTTCTCTTTACAATCCGCGACTTCTTTGCGGGTTTCACTCACGTGAATATGGAGGCGCCCCTTTCTTCGCTCAGCCAATTCGCTTGCACGCTGCAGTGTTTCTTGCGAACAGAGGTAAACTGAATGTGTAGCAATGGCATATTGCACCAAATCTTCTTGGTTGTTCTGAGAGAGAAGTTGATCAAGTTCGGCTAATGCTGATTCAGCATCGTCATGAGAGGGAAGTGCAGCATCACTAACAGGTCCACCAATCAACCCTCGAAGACCTGCATTTGTGAGCACATCGCCAGTGACTGCAGGGAAGAAATACATGTCAGCTGCGAATGTCGATCCAGTACGAATCATCTCAGCAGCCGCTGCACTTGTTCCAACCCGAACATAGTCCGGTGTGATACGCGCTTCAGTTGGGAAGATGGCTTCGTTTAACCATCGATGCAATGGGTAGCCGTCGCTGAAATCCCGGGCGTTCAGTTGCATAGCGAGATGGGTATGCCAATTTTGCAGGGAACGAGTGATGACACGATTTGAACCATCGATTTCTTCGACAACATCTTCATCTCCGTTCGATGTTGACCACGAACCGTCCTTGTGCAGGAGCACATTACCGATGATTTTGTTGAAGTTATCATCGTACAGGACGGTGTTCGTGTAGCGTACTGCCGTATCATCGCCCATGATGATGCCTGCTTCTGCTTCTTCATGAGCCTAGTGTTTGAATCGGTGGGATTATCACCGTACGTTCATGCCCTCGGACTGCGCCACTGTGGCTTAGTTGGTAGAGCGTCTGATTCGTAATCAGAAGGTCGGGAGTTCGAGTCTCCCCTGTGGCTCCTATTCATCGTGTACAACTGGAGTGATTTCCAACTGATATTGTTGAGCACTCATTTCCAGTGCGTGAATTCCAGGTAGTGTTCGTCCTGCAATGTAATCCAAACAAGCTCCTCCTCCGGTTGAAACATGCCCCATCTTATCGCTTATTCCACGTTGACTGACCAATGTTGCAGTATGCCCTCCGCCCATGAGTGCAAATCCATTGGTTTCAGCACAGGCACTGAGCATTTCGATCGTTCCCAGAGCAAAGTCTGGCAATTCGAAAACGCCTGCTGGCCCGTTGAGAATAATTGTTCCCGCTTCTTTGATTCGTGTCGAAAGTGTGCGGATGGATTGCAAACCCAAGTCAAACAAAGGCGCATGAATCGGTAGTTCTTCGACCTTCAAATCAATGCGATTCCCTTCTACATTTGCAGCAACGTCGACTGGAAGAATAAGTTTGTCAGAATAAGTTTCCAACAAGGATTTTGCCGCATCCACTGTTGGATTCCAAGCATCCTTGAGTTCATTCTTGAGGAATTCAACATTTCCTTCCCCAATGTCGTGACCTGAAAGATGGATGGTTAGATTTGCAACACCGCCAGTCAACCAGACTTCATCTGCTATTGAATTGTTTAGCATGTTCAATGCGACATCGATGCTGTCGTCAACTTTGATGCCACCGAGTACAGCAATGCATGGGCGAGCAGGAGATTCAAGGGCATGATCGAGTTGACGAATTTCGTGAGCCATTAATTCTCCTGCAACACAAGGCAAGTGATGAGCAAAACCCACAATGCTTGGTGAATTTCGATGGGCACAAGCAAAGGCATCGTTGACAAACACATCAGCAACGCTCGCCAAGTCTTGAACCAACTTCGTTTCTGAGAGTGCGAACGAATCGCCCTTTGAACCGGTTTCTTCGGGATCCATTCGGATGTTGTTGAGCATAAGGATATCACCATCGCCCATTTTCTCGATGGCGTTCATCGCCTTCTCACCGTGAATGTCTTGCACCCATTTGATGGGACGGCCAAGCAAACGCCCCAACTCACGTGCGTGTCCTAATGTGCTGGTGAAATCGTTCTTCCCTGGACGGGATTGATGTGCGATGAGAACGGTCTTTGCCTTCGACAAACGATTCAAAGTAGGAAGAATTGCACGGATTCGTGTATCGTCAAGAAAAGCCTTGGTTGACGGGTCCAATGGACTGTTGATGTCGACTCGAACAAGAACAGTCTTGCCATCGACGTTGATGTTGTCCAAGGTAAGGACGTTCGCCATTGTTTGTTCCAGTGGATGGGAGTTTTTGATTGCTCTTGTTGTCACTCGTTTTGCTACTCGTGAATACGTTATCGATTTCGCACCCAATTCAACACAAGGGTCAGAAAACGCGCGTCAGTAGCAGAACAAAAGCGCGAAAGGTGATAAGGCAACGAACGTTGTTGCGGTCTATGGCAAAGCGTTCCGAGGATGATTCCTCGCTCGGAGGTGCTCGACAACGGGCGAGTACTGCAACGTCAGCCTTTGGTGTCTCGAAGCGAGAGAGCCATGATTCGTCCACGTACTACAACAGTCGAATGACTGCAGATCTCGCCTCAAGTCGAGATGTTGGTCCGGAACAAGAATTGCCTGAACAATTCAAGAATGTCATTCTTGAACAGGATGCACGAGCGTTACCAATGCCAGACAATTGTATCCAATTGGTCGTCACTTCCCCGCCCTACAATGCATCAAAGGTGTACGATGATGATCTCTCGCTCAAGGAATATCTCGACCTGCTTCAGGATGTGTTTTCAGAATGTTATCGTGTCCTTTCTCCAGGAGGTCGAATGGTTGTGAACGTTGCCAATCTCGGCCGTAAACCCTACATTCCGCTCTCGACTTACATCAACAACATCATGTTGAATCTTGGATTCTTAATGCGTGGAGAAATCGTCTGGGACAAGTCTGCAAGCGCTGGCTCTTCGTGTGCATGGGGCTCCTTCCAGAGCGCATCAAATCCATGTCTTCGAGATATCCATGAATACCTGCTCGTCTTTTCGAAAGGCGATTACAAACTCCCTCGTTCCAAAAAAGAACGAGCGAATGGACGCATTGATACCATCGAAAAGCAAGAATTCATTGACCACACAAAATCGATTTGGAGATTCCCTACAGAGCGTGCAAGTCGCGTAAACCATCCTGCACCGTTTCCAGTTGAACTACCGCGTCGTTGCATCGAAATGTACACGTTCACTGGGGATGTTATCCTCGACCCATTCAATGGGTCAGGGACAACCTGTGTAGCTGCGAAACAGACAGGAAGGGCGTATATCGGAGTTGACCTTTCAGATGAATACTGTCAAATTGCACACGAGCGATTGGAGAAAACTCCCGCGTTCGAATTCGAACAAATCAAACCAACCGTTTGAGGCTTGCAACAAGCGTAGCGATTTTCAACAACAACGTTGGAGGTTAGGCATGGGCGATTGGGATTCATCAGTTCTATCAGGGCCTGAGGGCGAGGATTGGCGTGTTCCAGTAACTGAACTGGAGAACCGGTTGAATCGGTTGGCACGAGCACTACGCGTCGCCGCACTCCCTGGTGCATTGATTCAACACCCCGTTGATCTGTACTACTTTGCAGGCGGTCGCCAAGATGGCTCTCTTTTTGTTCCAGCAGAAGGAATTGAAGGAGACGGGCCGGTCTTCTTTGTCCGTCGTTCACTTGAACGTGCCCGATTCGAAGCAGGGGGAGACAATGCCCCATTCCAACTCGAGCCCTTTCCTCGCTTGCGTGAGTTTGCCGAGGTCTTGAAGGCACGTGGTACCGTTTCAGCACCAGGGCTACAATTCGGTGAACTTCCATCTACGTTTGCCCAACGCTTCTCTTCAGCACTCTCTTCGCTTGGTGAATGCAAAGATGTCACAGGCATCATACATCGGCTACGGGAAGTGAAATCCCCTTGGGAACAAGAGCAAATGGCGTATGGTGCAGAAGTTCAGTATCGAATGTTTGAGGCCGTCTCCCAACTCGGAGGTGAGGGCGTTTCTGAACTCGATCTTGTTGCAGCCGCCGAGGCCATCAGTCGAAGCGAAGGCTTTGGCGGGCAAGTGCAAATGCGCCGATTCCCCTTAGAATGCAATCGTGGTGTCATCGTTTCAGGCCGAGCTGGTGGCGTTCCATCGTTTTTCGATTCAGCCGTTGGAGGTTCAGGGCCACATCCTCTTGCAGGTATGGGCTCGGGGTTCAATAAAATAAAGAAAAATGAGCCAGTTCTTGTCGATTTGGTCCACGTTCATCGAGGGTATGTCGTTGACATGACGCGTATGTTCTCTCTAGGCTCTCTCTCGGATCAATGGCATCAACGCCTTGAGGACATGATTGCTGTCAAAGATACTGTTGTGGGCGTTCTCGATGAGGGAGGACTATGCAGTGAAGCATGGACAGAAGGTCAAGCATTAGCACATGAACTCGGACATGAGAACCATCTCATGGGGATGCAACCTGACCAATCGAAATTCCTCGGTCATTCGGTTGGTTTACAACTTGATGAATCACCTGTAGTTGCTGCAGGATTTGATCGCCCGTTACCGGTTGGTGGAACGATGGCAATCGAACCAAAACTTGTCTATGCGGAAGGGAGTATTGGTTCGGAAGATACGTGGATTCGAGATGAGGACGGAATGCGTCCAGTAACGGCCGATGGTGCTTGGCCTTGGCTGACAGAATGGTAGGAACCAAACACCACGGTGTGTTCAAAGAGGTGGAAGGCGAGCGTGCTTTATGCCCGCAAAGCCATATGCTCCAAGCCACATAGGTTCAGTTGCATCAACCTACACCTCAATGCGTATTGCAGGAGCGGTCAAGGACAATCTTGTATCACTTGTTTGTGAAGAACTTGACCGTCTTGTTCCTATGATGGAATCTGCTACGCTCGATAACGATGCAGAGCGCAAAACTCTCGATGATGCACAACGAACACGATTGAATTACAATCGAACGAGGGAGTTGATGATCGACCGAATCAAGCACGTAGAATCCGTTGGATCTGCAGCAGTCCAAGGTGGAATCGAGCATTTGGAAAAATTCCTCGCACGAGTAATGCGCCACTGTGAAGAGGCTGCAAGTCGAGACCGTGTGTCAACCATCAAACCTCGACATCTTGAGATTGCTCTACATTCAATGGGCAAAGGAGCATCATCATCAGAGGGTGATGAAGAGGAACCACACGAAGAAGAAGGTGTTGAAGTTCAAGGCGGAGGAATCATCACAATTACTCATGTCAAATCGATGTCACGAACACATGCAAAAATGGCCATTACCGATGATGCCGCTGAGGACCTTTTGTTGACCTATGGCGACATGGTCTCTGAACTCGAATCTGATATCCGTCAGCATGCGAATTTAGGCCGAGATCCAATGTATTTCATCGACTCTGTCAATCGATTAAGTGCGCTCATGGCGTTCGGTTGGATTCGTCGCATGTTGATGAAGGCTGCAGACAATGCTCGCGAGCGTGGCTATTCACGAATCGACATTGAACAAATCGTCCACATCGACCCCTTTGAATGACCATGTTGCTTGCATCAATACTTCTTTCAGCGTTGTTCGCAGGAATTGTTGCAACGTTGGTAACCATTGCAATTGAGAAATTTGGAGGTCGAACAGGAGGCGTTCTTGCAACGATTCCCACAACCATCGTTCCAGCGGCACTCGGCATGTACAGTATTTCTAGCGAAACAGAATTTGCACAATCGATGTCGATTGTCCCCCTTGGGATGATGGTCAATGCCATCTTTCTGTTGGTGTGGATTCATGCACCCCAGCGACTCGGGACATCTTTGCTTTCAACAACAATTCTCTCTCTGGTTGTTTGGTCCTTCATCGGCAGTATCGGCTTGATTGTTTCTAGCCAGGTGCAATCAACTGGATTTGATGCGCTTGCCTATGCTTTGATTGGGCTAGGGTTGCTGATCGTTCTTGGAATATGGGCGACATGGACTTCCCGTCCTGCACCCAAAGGTAGCCGATCAGTACGTCCAAGTATTCTCGTTTTGCGAGGTTCAGCAGCTGCCTTAGCAATTGGAGTCGCAGTCTGGTTCTCCAGTCTTTCCTACCCATTCATATCAGGATTGGTCAGTACGTTCCCAGCAATCTTCCTCACATCGATGATCGCACTGTGGCTCGCTCAAGGTCAGGATGTGCCACAAGGGGCGGCGGGTCCTATGATGCTTGGAGGGGCGAGTGTTGGCTTCTTCGCAGTACTTGCGATTGTATTGTTCCCAATGCTTGGGCCAATTCTAGGATCGGTTGTAACATGGTTGATTTCCATTCTATGTTGGACCATTCCAGCTTTCTTCTATCTTCAATGGCGTCAATCGTTGACAAGCCTCGACCAACGTTCTGACGCAGGAACGTCAACGATATCCAACTGAAGAGAAGTTACCCCTTTGATTTGGGCAAGATGTCGTCGCAATGCTCGAGCATCAATAAGGCAACATGGACAATGCGGTCTTGACGGTTGATATCGAATCTCAACGTCACCTTGCTCAGAGATGTTGACAGCTTGGACATAGGTTGAATCAGTCAACGGTTTGTCCATATGTGGATCTCTCCAATTACCCATCGCTTTGACCAAGCGACGCTGAAGCTTTTTCTGCAGACGATTCATTCCTTCTTCGCCTCTTCAATCATCGCTTCTGCCTCAGGAAGTCGCAGATTTTCGAGACGTCCTTCAGCCTCTTTCAATTCTGCTTGACATCGTTCAAGGAGTTTCGAACCTTCTTCAAATCGCTCGAGTGTGGCTTCTAAATCCATTCCTCCACGTTCGAGTTCAGCTACGATGGTTTCCAGTCGTCGCAATGCATCTGAGTAGGTGTCTTCGGTCATGTTTCTTCCTCGTGTTGTCGTATGTTGTCAATGTTTGCGTCGGCCTCACCATCTGCAAACTGAAGGGATACTGTCTGTCCTTCACTCAATTCTTCGACACTTGAGATGACCTTTCCTTGGTCATCAATCCCCATCATGTAACCGCGTTCAAGAACGCGCTTTGGATGTGATATTTGCAAAGCGTTTCCGAGCACTGCAAGCCGTTGTTTGTGATGTTGCAACGTTGCAGTAGTATGTTGAGTTAGGTCGTTTCCAAGGCGTTCAAGATGTCGAATGGCTTGAGATACACCCTTGCTTGGTGCCAGTTTTAGTCGGAGTTTGAGTTGTTGCAATTTCTGACGAACATCATTGAATTGTCGAAGCGATCCTTGCAACATTCGATCTTCGCAATCCAACAGATAGGCAAGATGGTCGTCAACCATCGGAATACAACACTCCACTGCATGACTTGGTGTGGAGGCACGTAGATCGGCTACAAGATCGCTAACTAATACATCAGATTCATGCCCCACTGCAGAAATGATTGGCATTGGCATCGCTGTAATCGCTCGTGCTACTGGCTCAAGATTGAACGCCCACAAATCCTCTGGAGAGCCTCCACCGCGTCCAACAATGACAACATCGCAGGGAGGGACGGCAAGTGATTTTGCAACATGTTCGCGACTCAATTCTCGAGCGACGGCGAGTCCACGAACGATTTCCTCAACTGCACGGTCGCCTTGTACGGTGACACCTACAACGGTCGTACGGATTTGAGGCCAACGCGTTTGGGACAATTGCAACATATCTGCCAAGGCTGCAGAACCTTTTCCAGTCACAATCACGAGATGTTTTGGGAACGATGGGAGGGATTTACGTGGTCGATCAAGAACACCCTCTTGACGGAGTTGAAGCAGAAGTTTCTGCTTCTGTTGTTCCAAAGCACCAATCTTCTGAATGAGTTCAATTCGTTCAACAACAATTTGCAATTGACCTCGTGCTGGATAGAGATCGACACTCCCAATGACGAGAACTTCTTGTCCGTCTTTGATTCCATCTGGAATTCGGCAACGTCCTTTCCAAATGACTGCACTGATTTGCCCACCATCATCTCGTAGACTGAAGTAGGTATGCCCAGAAGGATATGGTTTCCATTGACTGATTTCACCTTTCAGCAAGCAGTGTTGATTGCGATCATCAGAACGCAGCCTTGCGCGTAATGCTTGGACAAACTGGCCAACTGGGGTTGGTTCAATTCCGTCCATGTATATGTCCCTTCAAGTCCAAGGTTCTTGAAATCAACTCAGGACCGCATCCTGAACACACTTAACCAGCCACGTCGCCAAAAATACACCAACATTATGATTGCAAAGACAACCATGAGCACAATGATGCCCCAAAATCCGCCGAAAGATTCCTCAGGAAGATCTTTGTTGTTCATGCCGAAAATACCAGCAATCAATGTGAGTGGCAAAATAATCGAACCAACAATCGTCAGTGTCGTAACCACCTCGGAAAGTCGAGCATTGCTCTCGGCGAGTCGCAATGATACGTGGCTGAGGTAAGTGTCTCTTGTTGAAGTTGCACCATTGGAGTAATTGTTGCACCGTTTAACCAGTGTCGTGACCAACTGTTGCGTATCGAGGAAATAGCGTTCGGTTGTGTTGTCAACCATTGGATCTCCCGGTTTCAACATACGAATCAGAATCGTGTGAAGAGATTCTATCGATTTGTAAGCTTCGCGCAAACGTCGTTTCAAGTTATGCAAACTTTCTAGAAGACCATCGTATGCTTTGGAAGGATCAAAAACTTGGAATTCGAGGGTATCGAGTTCATCGGAATACATGGCAAGTAAAGGAGTCCAATCGTCAGCAATACTGTCGAGCAATTCGTAAAGTAAGAAATCAATACCTAGCGATAATTCCTCTACATTTGCTTCCTTCATCCGACTAGAGAACATATTGATTGCAGGAATTTCTGTTGTTCGTAAGGTGATGATGAGAGAATCTTTGATGATAATTGCAACAGGTTCCGTATCCAAGCGATTGTCTGTATCCCGAACCTGCAGATTAATGAAACGATGGTCCCTAAACTTCTGAACGTTTGTTGAGGAATCGGCATAGATGTTTTCGATCACAAGTTCATCAACATTGAGTTCTGTGCTCAAGAAGTCCTTGACATGTTCATCCGGTTCAAGGACATCAAGCCATGCAAGTTCACCGTTCTGCAATGTCTCCAATAGGTTGTTCAGATCGAACGACTCTTGCTCAATCACACCACGTTTCGAGAGTTGAAGCCGAAATGTTGCCATACAACACCTAGTTGTTGATGATTGAAATATGTTGATATGTAGAGAATCGGAATTGCCTACATTCTATCACGATGAAAAGCTTGCCGTTTCTCAACTTCTTCGAATTTTTTCTTGAGTTTTCGAACCAGAAAACGTCCAGCGATGTACAAAGCGATGGCATTCACAACGAGGAGAACCCATTCGATTCCTCCCCATTCCTCAAACATCAATTCACCTCATAGTGGGGGTCGAACATCAATATCAACGTCACCAGAAGGGCAACCGATGCAACCGAGACGTGCTTGATCCTCAACCATATCCTCGTCAAGACCCGGAGGGAGCTCCTCTGGAAGAGGAACATCGCCGTTGAGGAGTGTAATCATGCAGGTCCCACACGTTCCCGATGTGCAGTTTGTAGGAATGTTGACGCCAGCCTTTTCAGCAAGTTCTGCGAGAGGTACATCGGGTTCAACAATTGCTTGCCCAAGCAATTGGACGCCACGGAAGAATCGAACCACCGCTGGTTGAGTGATGCTTTCACCTCAACGGCCTGGCTTGTTTCGAGTCCATCGACCCGTTTGCTTGTTGAAGAACAATCCTGCTTTCTTCATCCACTTGTTGAACTTGGTTGCACCTGCACCAGTTCGTAGAATGAAGTCTTCACGATCTTCTTGCGCTTGGATGTAGCCCTTGACTGCAAGGGTTTGATCAATCCAATCGTTAATGTCCATCAATCCGCCAGTAAGGCCAGTTGATTCGATTTCAGCACTAATGAGGTCAGCAGTAGCTCCGGTTGCTTCCAAGTCCTTACGCAACTGCTCGTTGACGTCTGCGAATCCCATGTTCGCAGGCTTTGGTGGAACAGGGTTTCGAGGAGCCTTATCCATCTCGATTGTGATACGAGTGCCGTTTTCGAGTCGTGTGTTGACCATGTCGCTGAGAGAAGGGGTGAAACTTGTTTCACATTCCCAACAAATCAGAGCAAATTCTTCGCTTCGGTCCATGTCTCGAGATTGTCGAGGATCCATTTCATCGCCACATTCTGGGCATGCATGGAAGATGAGGGCTGGAACGTGCTTGCGTCGGAAATCAACGATATCCTGAGGAGTACCCTCCAACTCAAGCATTTCATGGTCACGAGCAGCTTCAAGTCCACGGGTTTCGAGTTGGTCACGAATCTTGACCTTCTGGTCATCCTTGCCTTCGTCATCAAGACTGTTTTCCAGTTTTACAATGAGTTCAACAGTTTTACCGAGACGGTTCATGATGAGTTTCTTGTCCTTGAATGCAGTGACCTTTGCGAGTTTGACACGTTCCTTTTGTTCTGCGAGTTCACTCAGAACGTCCTTTTGCTTACGCTTGAAACGCATCTCTTCGATTCGACTTTCTTGTTTTCGATCAGGAGCGAGGACCTTGGCAAGGAAACGTTCTTTCCCGTGACTTTGAGGCCCAGCGGCTATGATGCTGATGACACCTTCAGCGATGTCTTGCTTGAGACCGTAATTCTCGACCAACTTATCGGCGTCGATTTTCTTCAAATCGCCAATCTTCAAGCCAGCATCAGCGAGCAGTTGAGCGGTTGAGTCGTCGATTCCTCGACGAAGTAGTGCAAGGTAGGTGTCTTTCTTTGCCATATCATCCCCTCCGACAATGTCAGGCGAGGAGACCTCCCTAAGAAAACCCTCCCCCGCCTTTGTTTAGTGTGTATATTCAATTCGAGCCTATTTCAACCTTCTTTGCTAGAGCAACCCAATCGGCCATCGTCAATTCTTCAGGTCGAGCATCCAATATCTCTAGATCCTGCAGTGATTGGATGGCATCCTTCCATCGCTGAGCATGCCATCCTTTGATTCGAGAGATGCGACGAGGAGCTCTCTTCAACGTCGATCGAATTTTCTTCCTGCGCTGATCAAAGGCATGGTGAATCATTTGACGCAACAATCGCTTGTCAACTGGAAATTCACGTTCATGAGGTCGCAATTCAATCACTTGAGATTGGACAGAGGGTTGTGGGCTGAAATGGTGAGGTGGGACAAGATGATGTTCTTCAACGTCCCAATCGAGTGCAACGGTCAATCCAAGTGAACCAACATCTGAGGGATGTTTCATGGAGATTCGTTGACCGAATTCAAGTTGAACCATCATAACGACACGTGTAATTGTTGTCGTTTGATCCTTCAAGTGGCGAGTGAGTTTCTCGATGAGTGGGGATGAAATCTGATATGGAATATTGGCTACGACTTTGGTAATGTTCGTTGGCCAATCAAGGGCTAACGCATCATCGTGATGGAGGACAAGTTGTTTGGTATTCTGCTCTTCTCGAAATGCTTCATCGAGATGCAGAACAGGGGCATCATCAATTTCGATTGCAGTAACTGTTGCCCCCGTGGCCAGCAAATGTTGTGTGAGGGTTCCAGGCCCTGGTCCAATTTCGAGGACATGATCTTCTTGAGTCACTTCAGCAATGTTGACCATTCGTTCAAGCATTGCATCATCGATAAGGAAATGTTGACCTAAATCGGTATTCGGAGGTTGATAGGCCCGGAGACGATCGACCAATTCACGTGCAGCTTTCATGCATTCACCGGGAACAGATGATCGATGAGTCGAGGCTGTAAGGTACGGTCTTCGACTTCAGAAAAGAACCGACGAGAGAGAAGTTCTGCTGAATCAATACCACACTTTTCGTTCAATTCAGCCATTGAGGCAAAGCCAGCAGAGCCCCTCAATTCCACCATTTGCAGAGCCTTTTTGTTACCAATTCCAGCCAATAACTCGAAGGAATGTTGTTTTCTTGAGAGGTTTCCTGCTTTGTTAAAGAATGCATCAACGAAGTGTTTTCCGTGTTCTTCCACAAAGAGTTGAATGATCAATGGGAAATCGATTTTGGCAGAATTGGACATTTTGTCCATTCGAGCACCACCAAGTATCGAACCGTGTGGAGATTCTTTGCCATCAGGTCGGACGTAGATTCGAGTGCTTGGCATAAGTTGTTCACTGGATTCAACGGCAATTCGACAAGGAATCACAGTATCTTCAGTAAATCCAGTGACAACACCTTCACTCATGTCGTGTTCAACCACTCTTACCCACGTTGCTTCGTAAAGCGGCTGCCCATCTCGGCGGCGTTGTTGTGGACGTTGTTGTCGTTGATTGCCACGGTTGTTACGGCGCTGTTGTGGGCGCTGTTGACGTTGTTGAGGTTGTTGCTCAGGCTTATTTTGTGGCTTAGAAATTTCCTTTCTGCCTGTGGCAGGGGGCGGCATCGAGGTGTCAACACTCGGTTTCGCTTTGTTGAATTTACGAGGGGTATAATCACGGCCTGGGCGGCTCATGGCAATCACTTTGGGTTATAGGGTTCATTCGACGCCAACATGCTGTCGAACAAGTTCGATGACAGCGCTGATGTCTCCATCATCGATGGATGCACGGCGGCTTGCCATGACGGCTTTGATTTCAATTGCACTCAATGGCATGAGTTCCGCAAGTTTTGCAGCGAGATCAGGGTACTTCTCAAACGCAGGAAGTTCGGCGATTGCATCCTTCAACGCAGCGAAATCTTCGGGTTTTGTTTCGTATCCATTTCGTTGTTTGCTCGCAGCCCACTCAGCGTGGAAGAGAGCAGCTCGCTGTTCGTAAGTCAAATCTTTTCGACGTTCCTGAGCACCCATCAAAAGGTTTCGAACGGTAGCAAAATCGACGATTTTTTCTTCTTCAGGCATGATAATCACTCAAGAGGGCGGAGGTGTTCTGGACGAGCAATGACAGTTTTTTGCATGTTACCGTCCTTTACAGAAACGACCCAAGCAACACCTTGGCGCTTCTGAATGAATCCTGTTCGGCCATTGAATCGGCGATGAGGCATGCCCATTTGTTGGCCGCCGTCCAAGACAATTGCAACGCGGTCACCCTCCTCATAGTTGTGCATAATTCGGCTGATGTACGTTCGAGAACGGTCTTTTCGTCGTCGACGTAGGATGCTTCGTGTCCCTACTCGTAGTCCCTTGGATCGCTTCATTTCAATGACCTCCACGGTTCGAATCCTGCATTACGCTGATTCGAGGCATCTCTGCGACCTACCCACTGCATATAAGCACCGCGATGAATCAAGTCCAGTCAATCTGCGTGAATATCTCCGACATCGAGCCATTCGACTGTACATTTTGCCTTGATGAGTGATGCAATCGAGGGTTGTGTGCGACCATCATCACCATGAACGGTTTCCTTAACGTAGGTTCCAGATTCACAGCGGAGAGTGAATTCAACAGCAATTGATCCCGTATCATCGCTTTCAACCGAAGCATCGCGTGTTTCGATGACCTTTCTTCTTCGAACGAGATCGGCTCGACGATGAGCGACTCGTTCTGGAGTCCTTTGAGCAAGATTGACTCCTTCCAATTTCTCAATAATGGCAAGGATGGTCGCTTCATCCGGAAGAGGCAAAGTTTCGACAGGTTCTGGGTTGGTAGCAAGAAGATTTGCAATCAGGTCAGCTTTGACGCCTTTTTCCGAGCAACCTCGTTCCGTACACAGTTCGACGAGCTCTGCTTTCTTCAATTTCTTGAGTTCCGATTCGTCAAGAATAGAAACTTCAACGCGCTCTAGGGGCTTCTTTGGATTGTCCTTTCTGTCGCCTCTACGACGATGTTTTCGCCGACCACGCCCACGCTGTTGAACGTCTTCCTTGGTCAAATCAAGAGGTGCGGTGAGAACATCAAGTTCCGGTTGTGTCAGTGGTTCGATGATGAATCGGATCGTGTATGATTTCTCAGCAGGTGTATCCTTGACCCGAACGACTTCACTTCGATTTGAACGTCGCATGTCAGTAATTTCGACTGCTCCCTTGGCTCGTTCATTAATTTCCTTCATTGCAGCGTCATAATC
The DNA here is from genome assembly GCA_013911465.1 of Candidatus Poseidoniales archaeon. GTDB lineage: Archaea > Thermoplasmatota > Poseidoniia > Poseidoniales > Poseidoniaceae > MGIIa-L2. The sequence continues at coordinate 5,965 of JACETE010000012.1, read as the reverse complement.
AACATTCCATCGTTTTGGTTCTTTGATTTCGAGAACAAAAGGACGACCTCGACCAAGACATCGAACATCGATATCTTCTCGACCCATGCCATGGAAAGCATGTTCACGGCCTTCAAAGAACTCGATCAATGGGTTGCCGATGAGATCTTGAACGCTCGATGGGTATTGCTGCCCAGTGTGGTTGCACTTCTCACAACCTCGGCCTTTGCAGGCTCGGCATGGCCAACGAGTCTGTGGAATTCCCCGTTCATATTTTTTGTAACGACCGTAAATGTAAGCGCTTCGAACATCGAGTGTAACGGTCAAGGTAAGGACATCGATGAGCGCAAGAATATCTGGCTTATCGTTAACGATGGAGACCCCACTCAATCGTTCGCTAACTTTTCCTGAGATCAATCCTACAAGGGACGGTTTCAACGCATCCGAACCACCAGCAGCAAATCGCTTTCGAAGCCCTTCTTCACCTTCGATTTGGTCTTTTGGAAACCGAGCGCCGATTTGTAATTTCTCAATCTCGTAGCCTTGTAGGGCATCCGCAATAACGTCTGCTAGAAGATCCGCTTCCTCGAATAGATTTTCACAGAATGGGCAAAGAGGAATCTCCTCACGAATCTTGAGAAGACGTTGGTTGCCTTCACTGATTGAATCTCGAATCTGAATACCCGATGCTTCGTTTGTTTGCTGAAAAGAGCGTTTTCCACCAAGACGACCGAGGCAAGAGTCGCATGTTCCCATTCGAACAAGATGCTTCAACCCAGCAGGAGAGGGGGCTCGTGGAATTTCTTCCGTGTGGGATTCGAGTTGTTCAGGCTCGTCGAGTTGTTCAGGCTCATCCTCTGTTTCTTCAACATCATCCCAGAGGGAGTAATCGGTCGAACCAAATCCAGAATTGGCATATTTCATCCAATCTTCGTCGTCTTCAGGTTTTGAATCTTCAACCATTGAATCACCTACCGCCGACAGGACAACCCATTCGACCGCAACCTTCCGTCATCGACATCCTTCAAGAAGACACCGATGCTATTCTTCTTCTGAATCACCCTTTGTAAATTGATGGAGTAGCCCGAGTGCTGCTGTGGTGAGAACAAGACTGGCGATCAAAGAGAGGAAAATCATTGCAGCGGAAAAGATTCCAAAATTGCTGAACAGGCCCATTGGAGAAAGAGCGATCACTGAAAATCCAGCGATATCGGATGCTGCACTTCCAATCAGAGCAAGTCCGCATGCGCCACCGACAGCATGCAAGGCTTGTTTGTGAGATTCGCCCTTCTCCCGACTTTCTCGATACCGTTCGGTAACGTGGATGCAATAATCGATACCAACACCAAGAGAAATGGTTGCAATTGTAACAGTGACAATGTTGAGACTTGCACCTGAGACTTCCATTAACCCGTACAACCATACAACGACGAGAAGAATTGGGCCGAGGGTAACGAGTGCTTGTTTGATTGAACGGAACCCGATGGCTAGCGAAATGAACACAAACAACGAACCCAAAACGAGGGAGGACTGCATTTCATCCTGCATTTCGGTGGATGCAACATATCGAGTCACAGGGCGCCCCGTCGTCATGACCCAAGTCAGGGGTTTCTCTTCTGTAGGCGCAGTTCCTGAGGATTCATGCGTTCCAGTTGAGAGATTGGTGAAGACCTCAAGATCGCTCCATAGCTTCTCCATGGCAGGAGCAAGGCTTGGGAAATCCTCGGGACCAGTGATACCGAATCGAATCAACATGTGATTGTATTCTGCGGGTTCGCCGTTGATGTCAAGCCAAGGTGTTGTAGGAGCAAGTTCTACCTTAGGCATGATGTAGAGGCTGACGATGCTTGGCGGGATGGAAGGAATTGGACCAATGCCTGGTACGCCTTCGAGTGTAAGGAATCCATACATGAAGGCAAGACAATCACGGTCTTCTGTATCGATAAACCCAAATTGAGTTGTATTGCAATCAACGCCGTTTCCTTCAACATCGGGATTCCAGCCACGTGCTCGAAACGGCTCATCGTCAAGGACCATTGAACCCTGGGCTGCAAAGACCAATTCATCGAGTGCAAGCAAGTCGATGTTTCCATCTGGAGTCTTGGTGATTTTTTCTGGGATACCCTCTTGTGGTGTGTTCATCCGTTGCCTTAACTCGTCAATGGCAGCATACACTCGTGGATCAAGAACATCACCCTCGACCAGCAACATTGCTGGCTCACCCTCATCTGAGAATCGTTCGTTGACGATATTCACGCCTTGAGCAAAGTCTGAGGATTCGTCGAGGAAGTCTTCAACGGCAAAATCGCCTTCAAGATTGGACATGGCAATGCTCGCTGGAACGGTTACGAGCAATGCGAGGACTGCGATAACAACCGAATTCTTGAATCGACCGCTCTTGATGGTTAATCCTCGAAGCCATCGTTCGGGTACAAGATGTGTAATCTGCCGTTCCTCAATGGCTCCTTTACGCTTTTCAATCCATTCATCGAAACTCATTCGCAACAAGGGAACCCACAAACCTGTCAAGAGGAAAGCAGCAAGAATTCCCATTGCTGCTTCAATACCAAAACTTCGCAATGCGGCAATATCTGAGAAGAGATTGGCCGAGAATGCAGCCATTGTTGTGACGGAGGTAAGAAGAATAGCACGGCCAACCCGAGTCAACGTGATTGTCCCAGATTCAGCAGCACTTTTTCCGAGTTTGCGCTCCTCCTTGTATCGATGCAGGGCATGCAATGAATCGTCGATTCCGAGTGCTAGAACAAGGATTGGTAGTAGGTTGGAAAATTGAGACCTTGCGATAATGTCCCATCCAAAGAATCCTGTCAAATTGGAGATGTGGCCGATGAATCCCTGCATCCAAAGCAATGCTCCACCTAAAGCAACAACAACGATGGCAACATCACTCACGCGCCGCAGGCTGACGTACAAAAGCCCCAGAATAATCAAGCCCATTAGGGCGATAAGTCCTGTTGAAGATTGCAATTCTCGATTGACTTCCACATTGACGCCTTGTCCAACCAGGAGGGTTAGTGAAGTTCTGTCATGCGATCGCAGATGGCCTTCTAAGTCCATGTACGTCCATTCGACAGAACAACCAGCACCTTCCTCTTCCTTGAGTTCAAGGCAGTATTCTTCGGAATACTGAGGAGGATGGAGAACCAGTTCACTGTTCGCAAGACGATAGCCTCCGATGACCAATCCGTCGTCAGAAGTTCGAATTGACTTCTCCTGTTTCGCATCTTTCCAGACAATCTCCCAACCACTCTCTTCAAGCGATGCCCTGTCAAGCTGAACAAGTAACCAAGATGCTGAACCGCTCCATCGCCCGAACCCAGTCATCTCATTTTGCCAGTTTCCTTCGGAATCCAGCGAACCTCCAATCGGACCGCTTTGGATTGAAGTAGGGTCGGAAACGAAACCTCTGTCGAGAGAAATCCAACGCAGGAAGTCGTTGTTACTGCCCTCAGCCATTCGTGCAGCAGCCATATCGATGTGATCTTGAGTGACGTTGACATCATCAAAACTCAAGCAGTCGAGTGGAAAGCAATCCGACCAGTTTGTGGGAGGAGGGGTTGGAACTCCGAGAGGGGATAGGCCTGGTTGTGTAAGGATGGATGTGTTGTTCATGAAGCCCCTGAAGATATCAGCAAGCGACATGACACCGGTCGTCTGATGTCCTGTGACTTCGTTAACTAGGGGTTTGAGGGATTGCCCAAGAGGGTGTTCTTCGACCAGTTTTGCCTTGTAATCGATTTCCTTGAGAATGGTAAGATTGAGGATTCCTCCGTTCGGTTCCGAAATTCCAACCCACGGTTGACCGGCCTCGACAATTTGACTTGCAGGAGGAATACTTGTGTAATCAGGCGTTCCTCCATCGATTGTTGATGCAGGTTCCCATGTGCTGATGTCTTCGACTTGCGAAAGATCTCGAACAGATACAACGAATCCTAGAATAATTTCACTCGTTGGAAATTCATTGTCAATGATGCTTTGAGCGGTGAGTTCAGGAGATTCCATTTCATAGGACTCCATATCGATAGGCTGCAACGCCGTTAGAGCACCAGGAATCATGAACAAGGTCAGAATAAAGACCGCGATATGGACACGTTTCCGATGAGCAACCATGCTCTCAGAAAATTTTGCAAATCGAGTGCCCATACCTCAAGGGTCGGCTTATACTTCATGAATGAATGTATTTTAATCAGAAAGAAAAACGAGGCTATTCCTTCCAAGTTCCATGGAAATCTTCAGCGTTGTCGACTCGAATAAACAGGTCAAGTGACGACCAAACAAGACTGTTGAATCCGGAAGCCATACCATCCGGTCCACCTGCTTTTGCTGTCATGAATTCAAGCGTATCCGAGGGGGAATGCCACTCTTGCCAGAAGGAAATATCTCCACCTGGGCTGAAGAAGTTGAATGTTGGATATCCTGCAGAGAAGAACGCACAGTGATCCGAGGCACAGGATTCTGCAATTTGCCATGTGATTGGATTCCCTTCAGTTGGTTGGTATGCAAGATCTTCGTCTATTGTCTCACCGACCCAGTCGTACATGCGATTCATGTTCTCATCGCTCGCACCTGCAATACTGATTGTCCAGTCATACTTCGTAGCAGAAAACAATTCGCCTGTTAATGGGTCAAGAATTGGCTCCGTCACCGGTGTAATCGGATAATTGAGTGAAACCATATCGAAATTCATGTACGCTCGAACAGAGACATTTTCGGGAAGATGATCTACATAGGCTAGCGATCCCAGCAGCCCCTCTTCTTCACAAGCCCACAGCGCCGCTACCACAGTATGGTCAAATTCCATCGTCGCAAGTGCCTGTGCCATTTCGAGTGAGACTGTTGAACCAGAGGTATCGTCGTTTGCGCCTTCATTGGTCCCTCCGCTTGGTGGAGTGAATGCGTAGGCGATGTCAAAATGTCCTCCGATGACAATGTATTCGTCAGGGTTGACTCGACCCCAATTGTACCCAACGATGTTCAATTGGTCTGGGTCATCTTCATATCGCGTAATTTCAACATGATCGAAGCCCATGTCCCACATTTTGTCCTCCATGGCTTCTGCTGCAAGTTCGTACCCAGCCCCTCCTTCATGGATTGAGGCACTTGCACACCAACGGTTGTTGTATTCTGATGTGAGCATGTCAATCGTGTCGTAGGCTCTCCTTCCATCGACCAGCATAAGTTCATCACTATCGACAAGCGGTATGGTTGCGTTCCATACCTCTTCGCCCGCAGTGATGGTGAGGGCAATATTCTCGCGCTCGCTATCGAGTACGAGGAATTCGAGTATCGCTTGTGCAGCATCAAATGTCATTTCGACATCGTCTCTCAAGACCCCGTATTCATCCATAAAGAAAAGGCCTGGGCTGCGATTCATCGTCCAATCGACAGATGATGTTACATTGATGCTGAAATACTGCCCACGAAGTACACTATCTGGAGCCTCAACACTGAGTTCGGAGACTTGGACAGGCTCAACTTCCTCGCCAAAGCATCCACTGAACATCGCAAGGACGATGGTAGCAGCAAGGAAGATTGGACGCATTAACTACTGCTCAATACGCTTCCATTTAGAAATTCGCCTCAAATCCATCCTGAGGCAAGAAGGCCACTAAGTGCCACCAAACCCCAGAGGACCAACGGAGGTAAATTCTCTTTCCACGTCATTTTCATTGGCTCTTTACCGATATCAAATTCAAGTTCCATTGAGCAACAGATAACGAACCAAACCCAAACAGGACCGCCAATGACCAGAGCAAGCCGAGCCTGCTCTTCTCCATCGAGACAGAATCCTGCATAGAGCATAGTAACCGAGGTCAACAGGGTGAATCCTGCCATCATCTTGTTGTTGTCTTTGGACCAATCTGTAGGAATGATGATCCCGACAATGGCGTGAACTAGGGCAACAAGAATCAACCAGATTTTAGGATCGAGAATCGTATCCATCATTTCAGACACTCTCTTCAGC
>JACETE010000011.1 GCA_013911465.1 Candidatus Poseidoniales archaeon | reverse complement strand
GGAATAGAAGAACAAACAGCTTCGATGGCTTCAACGACGTTCATGGACGAGAAAGACCCACTTTCGATCTCAGCAAGGGCCTGGTGTGCACGTATGCCATTGTCAACCTCTGGTTGTGTCGCTCGCATTGCTTTGATGATCGAATCATACGAATCCACCTTCTTTTGAAGAACAATCAACGCATCCGTAGTTTGCTTTGCATGTGCGCCCTGTGATTCAGAAAGAACAAGAGTTCTGTCTGAAACATGTTGTAGGGCATTTTTCGCATGATGCAAATGCCATGAGAGTATACCGCCGGCTCCAATCGACATTCCAATGAGAAGGATGGATATAGGTTCCATTAGTGGTTTAGTTACTGAACTGCCTTTATGTTCTGCGGTGGTCGTCAAGTAACAAACCCTCTTTTTGCAACCCTTTGGAAATGACCAAACTCTGAGATTATCCACGAATTTTACTCAATTTACGGCTCACATTGAAATCCTATGTGATGATATCCAACAACTGAGGAGAGAGCATGGATAGCGATGGCATCTCCAAAGGCGGTGAACAGATGCAACACTTCCTCCACGAATGGGAGGAAATGGGGTTCGATGTTTCTTTCATCGAAAACGATTCACCATCGGATTTAAGCTCCTTACAACCAATAATCCGTTCAGCTTTGAATCTTCGACGGCGTTTAGTATCGTTTCAGGGCGAGGCAGAGATCACCACGATGCTCCAAAAATTACGCAATCCAATGATAACGAATGAAATCCAAACCCGATTCCTCGATTGGGCTTCAGTCCATGCTCCATGGGAGCCTGGGTTTTTCCGATCGTATGCAATTTGGGCAGAATCCGAAGAAACTGAAGCACAATATTGGGAACTCATTTCCCGAAGTGCTGGCCTTGACGAATCGAGTTGGACATCGCTCGACTTACTCCTCCCATTGTTGCAAAACCCCAAGAATCACAATCGGATTCAACAGGAATTGGAACAACTTCACCAGGATGAGCAACGACAACGTCGCCTTTTGGATAAAGCAATTTCTCAATTACATGAAAATGGATTTTTCATTCAATTTGAATCAATAAAACTAATCGATCAATTCAACCAAATTGAACGAATGCAAGAATACTCAAATCAAATTAATCTTTTACAATTGGAGATACAATCGTCGATTTTACCATTTGATCCTGTTCTTTCTGATACCTTCTCTCAGCGTGTTAATGAATTGATTTCATCACCCTCTGATGACATCAAAACCCTTCAGAATAATGTCAGAACAATTGCTGAACATCTTCAAGCGCGTTTAGGGGAGATGAATGCTCTACTCCGACAGTGGCATTCGGACGGATTTTCTTATGAAAATCGCCTCCATATTTCTCCCGAAGAATTGCTTGAATGGGAGCATATTTTACCGGAATTGGAACAACAATACCATCGCCACGCAGGAGCCTATGAACGCTGGCAAGAAATTACACAACTTTGGGATCACCATGACAAATCCATCGAGGCGATTGCAGGAAAGATAGAGCATACTGATGCTTTTTTGGATAAAGTAGAGGCGCTCGAGCAACAATGGACAGAAAAAGAACTTCAAGGAGCATCATTGATCGAACGATGGGAACATTTTGGTTTCGAAATGGACGTTTGGAGATACAAAATCACTCAAGATCCAAGACAAGGATTTGCAGAATTGAACCTCCAATTACCGTTGTACGAACGAGCAAATGCCCTCCTCGAATCAATGCTCCAACTCGACACCTCTCTTGGAGGTGAAGATGAAGTTGAACGAAGGTCCGTCATTCTCAGGACCATGGATTTGGAGAGCGAGGTACTTGACGAAATGGAGTTGTGGATCAACAAACAAACTCTCCGAAATACGCGCCATCGACGAATGCTCCAAAGTGAATGGGATCAAGCGGTCCGTCAAGGCAAGGTGGACGCAAATCAGACCTTTTCAGACCTACACTCGTTTGAAGCAGCACTTCGTTCAGTTGAACTTCAATCTCAGACGCTTCTCTCAACGAGTGTAAGCACTCATGCTCTCGAACGAGCAAAGGCTGAATTGTTTAGGCTTGAATCACGAGGGTGGAATATTTCGGAATTGCTCCAACTTCATGAACAAAGGCCAGATGCCTTTTTCGGCCAATTCTCAAAAGTAATTGAGACCATGTCGCGAATCCAATCGATTCAACGAAGAATTGCAGGACTTGATTGGAGTAGGGACGTGCAACGTGCGAATGAGATATCAGTTCAAGTTCGAGACCCACTGGCTTTGGTCAAACTTGAACAGCAAATACCTGCACTGATACGTCACCTATCAGAACGCCCGGTCGAAGACAGTGACTTCACTTACACAGTTTGGTTACCTGAACAACGTCCTGTTCTTCTCCCAAAGGAACAGACGATCCTCCGAATGAGGCCTGAGAAAATCCAGCCAGAATCAACGTTGGAGGAAGCTCATGAAGCCATGCTTGATGCGATGGAAACTGAGGTTTCAGAAACTGAAGAAAAGTCAGAGGTTGCTCCGGCGCCAATCCCTCAAAGGGAGAGTGAATTACAGATTCGCGATGATGATATCATTCGCGAAGATGGTTTGACAGATTACGAATTTTGGGAAGATGAAAATCGGTCCGCAACTCGTTGGAGTGGATGGCGCAAAAAGCAAGAGGCACTGGAGTTGGAAAGGCAAGAGGAAAAAGAAGTAGAGGAGGAGAACTCCACTCAACCAATCGTCCCCGAAGCAACAAAAGAAGACCCACGGATTATCCCAAATCCACTTCCTGATAGAATTAATTCATCGCCTATCATCAAGCCACAAACAACGAACGAAACCATTTCCAACGTAGATTTGTCTTCTTACGAATCACTTCTTCGACAATTGAATCTCAATAAGGAAGCAGACACACTTGTTGGGAGCAAAGACGTTTCAACAGTACGGAGGGCACTAGCATCGTTCGTTGGCGATGAACCACGCGATGTTCGTGTAGATCGAATGCTACGTCTTGTCTTGCGCTTACTGCCTCAAAACGATTCAAATAATGCCCAACGAATACGAATGGTCGAATCAATTGGTGATGCATTACCGAAATACAAGCAGTGGGTCCGAATGCGCTTAGAGGCTCGCCACATGGGTGCTTCTGGAGATTTCTTTGATGATGCAAACCGGCTTGGAATTGCACTTGAGCGAACCCCTGGACCTGGCGTACGGGTTCCCCTAGAAGCAGATGAATTACCATTACCTGAAGTTACGAACATTGATGAATTAGGCCAACAAGCAAAACGCCTTGTTCAATCAATGAATCCTCCATCAGCTGGTGGAGTGAACTGATCAAGCCAACTCATTGAGCAATGCGTCCTGCTCCTCTTGTGAAATAACAGGCTCCTCATTCGGGGTAGCTTGTACGGCAATTCGAGGTGCTTCAGGCATAGGCATGTCGAGCGGAATCGGTTGATTGAGTCCTGTTGGGGGTGCTGGCATTGGTGCCAAAGGCGGAGGAAGTGGCGATGGAGCAGGTGGTACAACAGCAGGGGTTGGAGGAGTAATCACAGGAGGAGGGGGTATGATTGTTGGTGGACCTATTGGTGGTGCTGGTGCCGGAGGTAAAGGTGTAACCACAGGTTTCGGGGCAACAGTACTCATTGTTGGTGGGCCACTTGGCTGAGGGGCTTTCTGCACAGTAGATTGTTCGACTACAGGTTCCTGTTCAGGTGTGGTGGTTGCATCTTCAGCACCGTTCATGATCTCAACTGGCTGTTGAATACTCTCAACCATCCCAGTCCCTGTAGAGAGGGGCAGTTGTTGGACTGGCTGTATTTGCGGTTGAGGGGGAGCTGGGGCGTGAAGCTGTGCGTGCAACTCATTAATGCCTGAAGCGTCAAGTTGACCAATCTTGATGTAATCTGCCATTGCAGGACCAACCAATGCCATACTTGCCTTGAAACCAGGAATAAACGACCCCATTGTAGTTAGTTTAATTTCATGTGAATTACCACATGATGAAAACATAAGTCGGTGGGTTTCTAGTTTTGTAGGTAGGAATTTCAGTCCAATCAAGAACATTGACAACCCAAGAATAATCGGTGTAAGCCCTTGGATCATCATAAGAATGAGTCCTGCAATTCCAAAACCTGCAGATATGCCCAGTTCAACTGGAGTTGGCTTTTCGATGACATGTTGGAAGCTGGTTAATTCGGCATCCATAACAAGTTTGACATCAACACGCGGAACTCCATCTTTGTGCAATGTAGTTGTTACAACTCGAAAAACGCCATCTCCAACAACAATCGATGTGGATGACAAACCATCCTTCGCTTCACAGAGAGGGAATTCTTCAATATCTTCTTCATTGTTGTGAAACAAAGGCTTTGCTCGAATCGGTAATGCGTGAACGTCCATCAGTTCACGAGGCTCTATCTCGGCCTCCTCAACCAACTCTTCGTTCTCATCCTCTTCAACATCGGATGAGGGGGACGTGCCATCTTCCATGTACCCACCTTGTTTGAACAATGAAATGAACGTAACGGAGTTCAACGATGGGTTTCAGAGAACCACGATTTTGCATCACTCTTTGAATCAAAGCCTTTACCCGGCTTGGTTCCAACTACGGTGCCAATAGAGGCCTCAGAAGCAATCTCTTGAATTCGGTCGTTAATTGGACCGTTGATGATGAGGGCTTGTACGCCCTCAGTACCGGCAGCAGATTTTGCAATAGCTGCAGCACCCATTTCTTCACTGACTGAACCGTCTGCAAGAATGAACATTGCCTTGTTTTTACCAAGACCATCTTGATGATCGAACATTTCCTGGATTTCAGCAGGAGCAATTTCGGATTCAAAGACTTCTGGCATTTCCTCAACCCATTCATCGTTAGTTCCGCCATGCTTTTCTTCATCTTCCTTGTCTTGTGCCTGCATTGTCTTTGCAAACTTTGCAGCATCTACTTTCATGGAAAGAGACTTGGTGATGGTTTTCTGAGGCAAAAGTTCCCATTCTTGGCCAACAGGTGCTTGTGCAACGAAATCAACCTTGAGAATCGCGTGAAGTTGTCGGAACAACATCTCGCCACCACGATCTCCATCGATAGCTAGCGTAACGGATTGTTTTCCATTTGCGAGATCGATTAATTCTTGTTTGATGTTTCCTGCACCATCTGCGCTAATTGCGTTCTTTACGCCACAGTTAAGCAGATTGATGACATCGTTTCGCCCTTCGACGATAATTAACGAATCAGAACTTTGGACGTTTGGTCCGCATGTTAGTCCGTGGAAATTTGTGGCAGTTCCAACCGTTAACACGGATCGAACTTCTTCGACAACCGTTTTGCTGGCAGCCTCTCCGGAATTGACCAATTGAAGTAGCAATTCCTTTGCACGGTCAACAACAGCAGTTCGCTTGGTAGCACGAACGTCCGAGATTTCGAGAACACTGATTTTTGCTTGACATGGTCCAATACGATCGATTGTTTCCAATGCTGAACCAATAATGGCAGTCTCAACATTGTCCATACTGCTTGGAATGAGAATCATTCCGTGCACCTTTCCACCCTTTGTTTCCATTTCAACGTCAACGTGTCCAACACGAGCAGTACGCTGTAGTTTTCTGAGTTCGAGCTCATCACCGAGCAACCCTTCGGTTTGCCCCATGATTGCCCCAATGATGTCTTTTCGCTGAACGGTACCATTGACCTTAATGTCAGCCTTAATCAAATACTTCATTGCTTTTCCTTGTTTATTTCCTGAGTTGTTTCTTCGACCCATTTTGAATCCTCCTATCGGCTTCCTCACAGTCTACGCATTAATCCCAAAAAGGGGACGCAGTGCAACGGTTTGGTAAAAATAACCAACCAAGTGAATGTGATTCAGCAAATTATGCTATGACCAATCCTTTTTCAATCCTGTGGAGAATTCAAGCCCAAAATTTAGGTTTTATTCCTTCGGCAGGGAAGATGAACGTTCAACAAGTTCAGCCTGCATTTTTTCGCTAAGGAAAGGAAGATGTGGATCTTCATCACCCATCGAATTTCTCCAAGCATCCATTGCACGGGCCCAGATTTCTTCATCCGCATTCCATTCAAGCCATCGCTCAACAAACGCTACGTGGCGCTGTACCTCCTCATCATCGGAAGCAAGATGCTTGAGCAACATGTTGGTTTGAGCAAGAATAAGGCCCATCGGTGGAGAAATTAAGTAAACGCCGAAAGGGTTTCTTTCTGTAGAAATGGTTAGGTGCTCTTTCCATAGACCCAGTCCAACATCGTAGATGTATCCGATCAAGAGGACTGTAAGGAGAACCAACAAACCAATTGACATGAGGCCAACGTAGGTCGAAGAAAAACCAAGAATCTCATCTGAAAAACACAAGCCTCCATCGCAATCCTTCTCGAAACGCCACTTTACGTACGGCCAAATCAATAGCGTTAATGTGGTGGTCCAAAACACCATCGAAATGACCGTTTGGGACTGCTGAAGACGCCAGTACTGGCGCATAATGACTTTCTTCATTGAGAGGCGTAATCTTGTGGCCTTTATGGATTCAACCCCTTTCACGGCCACAGGACTCTTCTTTTCAGACAAAACATCAAACATCGACGTAATTAAATAATCAACGATTAAGGATAACTTATCAACAGGATGGAGTGTTATGGGTGTCGTCAATTTCATCCGTAACTTGCCTGGTAAACTCTACGTTCAGTTGCTCTTGTGGAAGTTAAACCTCCACAACACCCTTTCATCAAAATCGATGCTATCTTCTGACGGACCAACACTTTCGATGACGACATATGGCGTACGGTTTCAAACTGCTCATCTCTCACTTGAAGCAATTGCTCGTGGTCGTGTGCGCCCGTCGAGAGCTTTGCTTTTCGTTGATGATAAATCACTCTACGATAACCCAACGAAAGGCCTTCAACGTCTTGTCAAGCGGGGTCTTGAGCTGCATTTGGTTGAAAATTTTGGGCCGCACACCAAATACTACCCGTTTCTCGAATTGGTCAATGATTTTGATCGCCCCCATGCCACGGGTGACGACGACCATATCTATCCAAAATGGTGGTTGGCTAAACTTTCCAATGCAATTGGGAAAGAACCGATGTATTTGCATGCGTTCCGAGCACATCGTATTGGCTTGAGTGAAGATCAGTCCACAGTACTCCCCTACCTTGAATGGGGCCCAGGAATCACCGAAGAACCTTCCAACCTCAATTTCTATACCTCCTCAATGGGAGAGATATACAGCCCTGAATTCTTATGTACAGCAAAAGAACGAGGGAGGGCCTTCCTTGAGAGTTGCCCCAAGAATGACGACCTCTGGTTAACAGCCCTTGCAATTGAACAAAACGTACCCATATCGATCGTCGATGGAATGAATCGCACGTTTCCTGCAATCCCTGCCTCCCAACAATTAACGCTTGAATCAACCAATGTCTTTGGAGGTTACAACGACGTTCAAATCAAAGCAACCTTCACAGAAGACATCCTTTCGAAATTACGCCATCTAGAGCAAAAAAGAACGAATTGATAATGTTCGTAATTTTCCTCCAAAATCGGGAATGAATTGAAAATTCTTCGCGTGGGTTCAAGAAGAAGTTCTCCATACGACAATTCGTGTCCGCCGAATCAGTTCACCGTCTCGCTGCATTTCGCAGTACGATTGAGGTGATGTTACTCGATGGTGTATTGACACGAGAGGAGAAGCGATTAATCATCCGTCTTTCTTCATGTCTTAATCTTGAACCGCATCAACCTGCAGAGGTATATCAGGCAATAATCGATGGTGAAGAAACCGAAGCCGGCGACATACTCACGCCCCAAGAACAGCATGAAATTTACAAAACGGTGTTTGAAGTTGCGATCATCAACGCATCTCTTTCAAAGGATGAATTCCGAGTTATGGCGCACCTACGTGACTTATTCGCTATTGATGATGATGAACATAATCTCGTCGAACGGGAACTTAGAGACATGGTTAAGGAACGATTTGAAGATCCAAACATGGTTGAAAAGACACTTACCAATCTCCGCGATTCCGTTCGCGTGGTTACGACTTTGTTTGATAATGTTCGAAAAAAGAACCACGGTGAAACCTGATGGACGCTTCCTCATTGGATGACTATCTGGACGGCTTCTCCTCCTTTCCTCATCGACGTAAGAAACGGTTAGCAATGCTTCGTGAGGCGTATACGTTCGGCGTACCTGGAATGATTACAAAATCTATGACAGACCGTCTTGCACAATCGGGTCACTACACCTTTCACATCGGAACACCCGACCCAGAAATGCGACGAATTGCTTCATGGATGTTAACGAATGAACAAGATCGGCTGAAGATAGCCAAATTCATACCGAAAATTTGGAAACGCGGTGGAAGAGAAGATCTGAAGCTCGTAGGATTACTTCTTGCGAACATGTCGGATGAAGAACTCGGAGAAAATGGGTGGACAATATTCCTACAACTCGTCCAAGAACGTGTATCTGTAGAGGTCTTTCTTGAGACTGCGGAAGAATTTCTTCGAGGAGGGCGTCAACTTCCAGACGATGAATGGATTCGCGACGCATCCTTACAGAGCAAGACATGGGCTCAATTGATGATCCTCCTTCTCTCACTGGATGAATCCCGTGTTGCCCAACACCAGAACCTGTTGGAGACGGCTCAGGAGGGTGGTGAATTGTTCGAACGTATTCGGCAACGCCTTCTTCAACAATTATCTTGATGGGCTTTGAGCAGTTCCGAGTATCATGGCTGAACGCTTTCTTCCAACCGAAGACCCCGTACTCGAACAGGTACTCTCATGGACGGTTGAGCGCGATGCTCGAGATGTGCGACGCCTCCTTGAATGGTTGCCACAAGCTCGCTCGAGTCGAGAACGTCAAGCCCTTCTTGATCGAGTACGAGATTTACTCGATGAGTTGGAGCAAGCCATGACTGCACTCGATGAACTTGTGTGAGACTTATGTCGCTCTTGTGCTTAATCCTTGCAGGAGGTAAAAGCACTCGAATGAAGCAGGACAAGTCCCTCATGTTCGACTCCGTCAACAAACTTTCCCAAAATCTGACAGCACGTGGATGCAATGTCCTTGTTGCATGTGGTTCAGTAGAGCGGACCTCTCTGTTCAATTCCGAGTGTTGGGCCGATCCTGCTGGAACGGAATCTCTTGCGCAGGTCATTCGCTCATTCTCACAAGAATACGATGGAGAGATACAATTATTCCCATGCGACATGTTTCGGCTCGATGAACATGCTATCGACGTCTTACTCGCCCAACAACCCGGAGTCCCAACTGATTCTGAAGGGCGAGAACAGTACACATTAGCTCGAATTCCAGAAGGATGTACGTTACCGGATGTGATGAGCATGCGAGAACTTTTCTCCGGATTAAATCGAAATGCAATGAATGCACTTGGAAACAGATTAGAGAATTTCAATCATCAAGATCAAATTGATGACCTGAACAAATCAAATCGATGACCTGAGGGTAGATTCTGTGTTCTTCAATCTGTACACGCCTTGCAAGTTGAGAACGAGTATCGTTCTCAAAAACCGGAACTCGGCGCTGTGCAAGAATAGTTCCAGTATCCATTCCAGCATCGACGATATGGACGGTACAACCACTCACTAATGCAGCAGATGCGAGAACATCTGTGTGGGCATCGACCCCCGGAAAAGCAGGAAGCAATGAAGGATGAATATTGACAATTCGAGGATAGAAACGTTCTACAAAATGAGGGGTGAGAATCCGCATATATCCAGACAAGACGATCAAATCTACGTCGTATTCCACCAAGGACTCTTCGATTCGCATCTCCTGTTCTCGTCGGCGTTCTTCTCGAGGAACATTACCGTCAACCGGCTGGATAATGACTGGAACATCGTATTGTTTTGCAAAATCAATCCCTTTAGCATCCTTCTTATCGGTAACGCAAACAACGGTGGTGTGAACACAATCAATCTCTGTTTGGTGCTTCAAAAGGGCGTTCATCCCAGTGCCAGAACCAGAAAAGAAAACAGCAATTCGAATGGGACGAGATGGGCTTCCATTTCGGCTTAGCAATTGGATTCCCCCCATGTACGGCCCAGGTCCTGATTGATTACAGTCCTATCCCTATTCCTTATGAGTAACAATTCACAGGCTCGGCACAGGAAGTGCGGTTATGGTGGGCCAATCCAACCAAGATACCCCCCAAACCTTCAACTTCGAAGGGCTTTCTGATCACGAGATTCTTGAGGCCATTTTGGACATGCACAAACCTTCCAAGAACCCCGTTGTACGATGGTTATGGACTGTGCTAGGAAGCATCTTTGTTGTCTTTGCAGCCATCGGCACGATCGTACCAGGTTGGCCAACAACCTCCTGGCTCGTTGCGGCTGGATTTTGTTTTGGGCGTTCCTCAAGGCGAATGTTTCGTTGGCTGTTAACGAATCGAGTGTTCGGTAATGTTCTGCTTGAATACTATGTTGCAGGTCGTGCGCTCCCTCTTCATTCTAAGATTGTCATCATTGGTATTATTTCGGTTGTTTCAGCTTTCTCAATTTACATTGTTACCAAATTGGGTGACCCTGGTTTCGGACAAACAACAATTGCAATCGTTGCCGTCATTGGAATTTGGTTCGTTGGTTGGAAAGTTCCAACCGTGCAATTGCAACCTCAACCAAATTAGAGTTCCTTGAGATGCGTTGCGAATCGATTCGCTATTGAAATCCCAACATCTGTACATGAAGCAGTTCCACCCAAATCATAGGTCAACGATTTCCCGTCCTTCAGATGTTCAGCAACGCTCTGATCAAGAAGCTGTGACACATTCAACAAATCATCATCGTTTGAACGTCGTGCTAGCCAATCCAACATCATTTGAACAGAGTTGATACTTGCGATTGGGTTGACCTTATTTTGTCCAGCATGCTTTGGAGCCGAACCATGGACTGGTTCGAAGAAAGCATGGTCATCACCTATATTGCCGGAGGCGGCCATTCCCATTCCACCTTGGAGAACAGAGGCCAAGTCTGTTGCAATATCGCCAAACATATTGGATGTGACAACAACATCGTAAAACTCAGGAGTCCGCGTCAACCATTGAGTGAATGCATCGATGTACCCGTAGTCGGTTTCGACGTGAGGGAAATTGCCTGCAATTTTGTCGAAACTTCGACGGAACAATTGGCAACCACGAGTAACGTTGCTCTTGTCGATACAAGAAACTCGTTGCTTCCCATCAACTGGTGCTCCGTTACGGGTGTTACAGATGTCAAAGCCCATCTTGATGAGACGTTCAGAACCGTGAGAGGAAATGGGGCGAGGGTCGTATGCTACTTCACCATGGAGCCCGGGGAATTCAATTTCTGGAGGCTCATAACCCTCCAATCCCTTTGCCCTTTGTGCACTGCGATGAAGAAGAGAGTGGTAGAGTCCTTCAGTGTTCTCGCGAAGAATAACCATGTCGACCATGTCAGGATCCCAAATGTTCGTGAAGCGGCCATGAACCTTGTGAGGAACTCCCTCATACAGGCGAATTGGGCGTACATTTGCATACAAATCAAGACCACTACGCATGCCGAGAATTACAGATCCCCCAGCCAAATCCCCATTCGGAAGGCGAGCGCCAGGATAACCAATAGCGCCCATAAAAATTGCATCTGCATCATCGCGACAGAATTCAAACGAACCTTCAGCCCACTCTTCTCCAGTGGCGAGATAATGCTGGCCACCACAAGGAATCACATTCTGCTCAAAGCCATGATTCGTATGCTCCTGAATGGTGTCCAAGATGCGCTGTGCTTCGACCGCAACTTCCTTTCCGGTACCGTCGCCGGGAAGCACCGCAATAACGTGGTCGCTCATGGCTGTTCGAGGTGCCAATAGTACATGAAGGAGACCCATTTCTCTCCTGTAAATTTCAATGCCGGAACAGGCGGTGTCCAGTAAAGAGCATCGAAATACCGAGTCGATTTGCAGCATCGATAACTTCCTGATCACGAATAGACCCTCCCGGCTGAACTATTGCGGAAGCCCCAGCAGCAGCGGCTTGTTCCAAGCCATCAGCGAATGGGAAGAATGCATCGCTGGCAAGTACGCAACCAACTGCGCGTTCGCCAGCTCGACGAGATGCGATACGAACCGCTTCGACCCTACTCGTTTGACCGGGGCCAATCCCAACCGTTGAAAGGCCTTGAACCATTACAATCGCATTGGATTTTACTTGCTCACAGACTCGTACTGCGAATTTCATTGAATCGATTTCTTCAGATGAAACCTGCTTATCAGTGACAGTTTTCGCCGCCTTCCAGTCAATGATTGGAGGCTCTTCTGTTTGAACAATCCAACCTCCTTCAATCTGCTTCAAAATTCTCTTTCGTTCCAGAGGAGCCAATCGATCGTTAGGAGAATCAATCGTGAGTAGCCTCCGATTGCCTTTCTTCATGATAAATTCCTTTGCTTCATTCGTATATCCTGGTGCAATGAGAACTTCAATGAACAATTCAGCCATTGCTTGAGCAGTATCAAGAGTGACAACTTCATTGAAACAAATTATAGATCCAAAAGCAGATTCTGGATCACTTGCAAGCGCATTTGTGTATGCTTCAACTTGGCTTGAAGCCAAAGCAACGCCGCATGGATTGTTGTGTTTGACAATGACGCAGGCGTGAGGAGTATCTGGCCATTCATCTGTTGACAAGGAACGACATAGACGCAGGGTAGCATCAGCATCGGAATAGTTGTTGTATGACATTGCCTTACCGCCTTCAACGTGTGCAGTGACTAAGGTCGAGTGTTGGCCATGCGCCTCATCATCGACGTACAATGCTGCACTCTGATGTGAATTTTCCCCATATCGCAATGTTTCCATCCGAATTGAGGATGCCAATAGAGTATCATGGAATCGCTTCGATTGTTCTTCTACTGAATCAAACGATTCAGGGACGCCGTTCCAGCGTTGGTGAAGGGTATTGGCAATCGCTACATCGTAGGATGCTGTATGTTCATAGGCAGCAAGAGCAAGTACTTGTCTTCGTTCGATAGGTACCCCTGAAGGATCGCCGTTGGATTGACGAAGATCGTCAAGAATCGAATCGTAATCTCTTGGGTTGCAACAAATGATGACATTGGCATGATTTTTCGCTGAGGCACGGACCATTGTTGGGCCCCCAATATCGATCATTTCCAGCAACGCATCTTTGTCCAAAGGAGGATCTGCCGAAGCTGCAGAAACGAATGGGTAGAGGTTGCATGCCACCAAGGTTATCGGTGTATATTGCAGGTCCTTCATACCCTCACGGTCTTCCTCTTTTTGCAATCGGGCTAAGAGAGGGCCGTGTATTGCAGGATGGAGTGTTTTCACGCGTCCATCGAAAATTTCAGGGTGCTGAGTAACATCTGAGACACTCATTACTTCAAGACCTGCATCCTTGAGTTTCTTTGCAGTTCCCCCAGTTGATACCAATTCGAACCCAAGGTCGACGAGCGAAGTTGCAAATTCAACGATTCCTGTTTTGTCCCATACGCTCAGCAGTGCGCGAGGTTTTCCCGAGTCCATGATTGCACCCGTTATCGCACTCTAGTATGTCCTTGTTATCAAGCATGTGATGAGCCCACTTGCTCAATCGCCTCGTGATGAGATGACCTGGTCAACACGGAGCAAGCCACAAGCAGTCTCGACGGCTGCTTGCAAAGCATGAGATACGGTATGTGATGAGAGCAACACATCTTGAATTTCTCCAATACTCCCGTCCTTACAAACACCAAATTGTTTGGATTGGTTTCGATGTGCCGCACGCAGTTGCAACAATGTATCGATTTGGTCTTCACCAGCGTTGAGTGCAAGCGTGCTTGGGATTGTTTCAAGAGCACGAGCAAACCCTTCAATTGCGAGACGTTGGCGACCAGATACGGATTCTGCACGTTCTCTCAAATGTAGTGCGGCAGCAACATGGAAGGAGCCACCACCAAGAATTGCAGCAGGATCTTCCAGAACACATTCAATGGATCGAAGCGCATCGTACATGGCCCGAATGTACTCTTCAACAGCGGCTCCCTGGCCGCCTCCAACATCGAGCGTGACAAGGCCCGATGCATCACCGACTTCGATGATGAGCCGTGTGCGACGACCGTCTTCGTGCTCTGAAACATGAACGAGAGCGGAGCTGAGATCACCGAGGTTTTCGTCAACAACATCATCAAGATGATTGATTAATTGTGCACCAGTCGCAGCAGCAATATCTTCGATCCCATCATCTTCCAGCATTCCCACGAGAAGAATATCATTGTCATTGCAAGCATGCTGAATGCGATCATCAACTTCCTTTGATGTAAATACGGCTCTCGCCCCCGATGTTGCAAGTGCGGCTATCTTTTCTTGGATAAGTTTCTCTTCAGCATCCAAAAATGCAACCATCTGTTCAGGTCGTTCGATTTCGATTTCAGCATCTCGCTTCGTCTTCTGGATGGTCAGAGGACACGTTAATGCAAGGACGCGGGAGGGCTGAGCAATCTTAGGAGTTCGTTCAGAATCAAATTTTTTGTCAAGAATCACACCCTTGACCAATCGTGTTTCATGAATCGAATCGAATCCACGCTTTGCCATCCGAACGTTTTCTGCACGAACCGGGCGACCACTTTCCTTCACTGTCATCATTGCTTCAACCAACAGTTGTGCGAGAGCATCTCCTCCCGCTTCTGCTGATTTACCAACCATAGAAGTTCGAGCGACGGATTGTAAAGACTGCTGATCAATGTTGTTTGTTGAGTACTCATCAAGAATTTCAAGGGTATCGATTACAGACTGTTGGTATGCCTCGACAAGAGCGAGCGGATGAACACCACGTTCCAGCAACCGTCCTGCTTCTTTCATCAATTCACTCGCAAAGAGAAGACAACCTGTGACTCCATCTCCACATGCATTTTCTTGTGATTCTGCAAGTTGAACGAATGCTTTTGCTGCTGGATGCTTAACAAGAAGATCGGCAACAATCTTTGCTCCATCGTTGGTAATTGCGTTTTCACCGTTTGTCTTGTACATCATTTTGTCCAAACCGTTTGGGCCGAATGTACGTCGGAGAATGTCTCCAAAAGCAACCGCAGCCCCAACCAATTTCTGTGTAACGGCTACGCCACTGGTCACCGAGGTGGTCGGTCGGACAATAACAACTGGCGCACGCCCAGAACCATCGTCTTGTTGCGCCATGAATCCCGGGAGTAACCGTTCTTCAAGAAGTCTCCTTCTCAACGTCGACGGCCTTTACGCGTCTTTTTTGAACGCCCTTGTTGTTCATAGGCACGACTTTGGTAAGCTCGTCGATCTTGATCATCAGACCAGATTGAGTGTTCAGATACATCCTCAGACTCAGGCAGATCATCGAGTGATTCTATCGATAGCCGTAGCCCTCCTAGTTGTTCCTGCAAGGCTCGGACATTATCCCCGCCTCGGCCGACCAATGTCGAAATCATATTCTTGGGAGCATAAACGGTAGCAGAAGCATCGCTTGTAAATTGAACACGAACGTGTACTCCTGCCCATTGTCGAATCGTATGAATCAACTGCTTCTGAGCAAGTTGCTGCAATGGCTTCTTTTGACGAGATTCACTTACAGGCACTACTGCAAGCTCGGATCCAAATGCGAACATCTCATGAGTGACCTTCCCACTTGGAAACTCAACAACCTCAATGACAGGCCGAGCCAATTCTTCTTGCATTCCCGAAGGAGGTTTTACCGTCATTCTCAATTCGAGAACTTGCTGAATCTTACCTGCTTCAACGTGCAATACAGTATCAAGGACTTGAGAAACAAGGCCCAACTCAACCTTCCCAATCAAGCGTTGAATGGCTTCGAGTGCAGAATTTGCGTGGGTTACTCCGAGGAGTCCAACTCCTGCCAAACGAACATCTGCAAAGATTTCGAAATCTCTTGCACGCCGTACTTCATCAAAAATCACGAAATCCGGTCGAACGAGGAAGATGATTTCAGCAGTTTTCTCAAGGTCACCTTCCAGGGGAGCATATTGAGTAATTCGATCAGCGAGTTGCAAATCTCTTGGTGCTTCCATCGTTTTGACCATTGCACCGATGTCGTCATCAAGGTACTCAGCGATGGCTTGGGCAAGCGTCGTTTTTCCCGAACCTGGTCGTCCACAAATGAATACACCTCGATGATGGTTGGAAAGCCGTTCAACAATTTTAGGGTCCAAGTCATAATCACTCAAGGACAATTTAGCCACTGGCCGTACAACGGTGATTTCCCTGGCATCTGAAAACGGGGGGCTTGCACATGTAACTCTCAAATCTCCAAGTTGCAAAACTTGACACCCTTTTCTGTTGATTTCAAGGAAGCAGTCACTGCGGTGTTGATTCTCTTCAACAACGGTTTGGAGCGTTTCTTGCAACGATTCCAACTTCAGGTTGTCCCAATCACCGTCTTCAACATCCAGTTCAATCAACTTGAGTTGACCAATCGTTCCTCTTTTTACTCGAGGGGGGCAGTCGGCCTTCAGAAAGATAGTGTGAACATCTTCCTCAAGCAATTGCTCTACTTCGGAGGGGAGCTCAGGATGTTCTCCATGCTTTGCCATGGAGGTAATGTTTCGGCGGAGGCATTTGACCCTTCGCACGCTTATACGGATGTAGTACCGGGTTCAAGCATACCAAAAGTCCACCAAATGTATGCATTTGTTCCAATGCTTCCAAGGATCGAACCAACCAATGGGAAGTCATAGAAGTGAATGCACCAATAGGTAAGGCCAGCTGTGACTGCAACGAAGGTGAGGATGTTCAGAACACCACCGTTCTTCATTCCACTAAGTTGTACGGTCTTTTCATATCGAGTAGCCCCCCAAATAAGTGCTACAACGCACGATAGGATTGAAAATGCGATTGCCGCATCCAAAACAGAATCTTGGACCAACCATGTTCCAAATGATGCAATTGTGACACCAGCCAGTAGCCAAAGCATGACTCGTTCGGGGCTCATGATGCATCCAGTTGGCTTCATCTCTTCAATTCTCGTGTGTCCGAACGTCCTGAGGTGACCAATTGAGAGCGAGCAATTTCGATGCACCGTATGGTCCTTAGAATGGAGCCTGTTGAGGATGCAGTCGAAGGTGAATTGTTGATGAGGAAATCGTGGAGTACACCTTCAAGTGGAGTACGATTTGAGTTTACAGATACTGTCTTAATTTTTTCATTTTCAATAATGAAGTCGTTGTGATTTTGCAATTGAATCAGGATTCTTCCGTCGGTTCCCATGATTTCCAATTCTGAAATGTCTGTTGACGCGTTCCATCCAACATCGATATGGATTTCCACTTGATTGGGGTATTCAAGCGTCAACTGAGATTGTGTACGTGTCCCGAGGACTTCAGAGATTCGAAGGGGAGTCTGATCGTTCAAGAGATACTCTGCTAAGTCAACACCATGAATCGCTAAGGAGTCGAGGGAATGCGACACCCCATCATCCTTCCTTGTGGTTTTCTTTCGGTAATGGATGGATTGAATGGCACCAATTTTTCCTCCATGTATCTTTGATTTCGCATCCTCAATGCAGGGGTGAAATCTGAGGAGAAACCCACTCTTTAGCGCACTTCCTTCCTGAACTGCAGCAGATGCCAGGACAGAAGCATGATCAAAGGTCGTAGCCATGGGCTTTTCCAAAAAGACATCAACGCCTTGGGAGAGAAATTGTTTACCAAGGGAATAATGGGTTTGATTTGGAGTGACAACAACCACAGCATCGAGGTCAAATTTGTCAACCAGAGTCTTTGGATTGTTATGAACCTGAATTGATTCGCTCTGTATAGACTTCAGAACAACCTCATCAAGATCACATGCTACGATACAATCAACAACATCAGGCATGTTTTGCAAAGCTATGAGATGTTTTGCACCCCATCGGCCACAACCAACAACACCTACTCGCTTCCGCACACCTAAAGGGCAACTCTGTAGCAATTGATGTTTGGCTTTCGACCATGCCTAGTAGTCGTAATAGGCATATTCTGGATATTCAACTTCAAACATCACAACATCGGACAATTCCATCGTATCCAAATGATGCGCTGTGATTCCGGCTCCAGATATTGCATAGATGTAATCGCCCATGAAAATCGTTCGACGAATGTTTTCATTTCCTCCCCACCAGTGGTTACGTCCCTCATCGTTGAGCAAAGAAGAGTGGTTCACCTCACCGTGAATCGACATACTCCCAGTTGCTTCATCAACGTTGACAATGATGGCTTTTGAAATGTATTCATACGACCAATGGTATCCAACATCCTCGTCATGACTCTCGATGTATCTGTATGTTGAAAGAGGAACTGCGAGCATTTCCTTTGGCCCCCAGTACTGGAAGGCTTTGTGCTCATACTTCGCCTCGGAATACGACCATGTCCAACGATTATCTTCAGGATCATTAACAGGAGATAACATCAGGGTATCTGCGACTGCTGGTTGAGTTAAGTCACTGATATTGAACGTAGAAAGGCGCGTGCTCGACCAATCGAGTCCCAAACCGTCTTCACCAGCGGGCCCCATTCCAATGGTTAGGAGCATACCATCGTGAAGTGGGTGAATGTAAGTCGAGACCCCCGGAACCTCCAATTCTCCTAGAATCTTTGGCGTTGCAGGGTCTGACAAATCAATCGTCCACAATGGATCAATCTGTTCAAAGGTAACGAGATATGCACGATCTTCGACAAATCGGGCGGACCAAATCCGTTCATCCTCAGCAATACCATCCAAGCGACCATACTCGAGGAGAACCTGTTGGTCTGTTTCCGGATTGACGCCTCGCACAAGGGTGACGATTGAAGAGGACATGGGTTCGGGATCATCCATCCACCATCGGTTCCATTGACCAACAGTGGTAGCAATTCGCAACACACCCTCGTGTTCGGATATACAGAACTGATTCAAAATCTGACCATCGATTCGGCCGGAACCTGTGTATGTTGTCACGCCTGGAACGGAAATATCGAAGGTGTGAATGTTTGTCATTTCATCAACTTCATCTTGACCCCAGAACCACCACCAATCCCATGAATTCTCAGTGAGGACGAGAGCGTCTTTGGAGGCATAGACGAGAGGATGATTGCTGAGCAAATGGTCAGATTCGAAATCGAAAGTTGTAGAGAACAAATCGAGTGAAAGAATGTTGGTGAATCCACGACTGAATCCATCCATCGGCTGCGCAAAGTTTTCACACGATTCAGAACGCATGTCGTGTTCAATAATCTCTCCACCAACACGCTGGTAAATTTTCGGAACGAGATCTTCCAATGCAATAGCCTCCAAAACCTCATCATTCGCTTGAATTGTTTCATAGGCAATCATTTCGCGATAGGTCTTACGCTCTGGGTCATCCCATTGCAGCTCATAATAGGCACTCGGCATGTTTAGCCAATTCGACAGACCTGGAATGTTGAGCCATGAGTGGGTGATGGCTCGAATAGATCCATCGATTTCACGCGCATCAACACTGTATCCTTCCAAGTAGAGTTCCTGAATGATTTCTGGACTCGATCTATTGGAGATATCGAATGTCGTATACTTGGTCAAGGAATTAACTCGCCATTGACTGTACTCTCCCCCCCAGCGGAGGTATTCGTACAAATCATCCTCGGAATTGATGCTCCAAGGATTGTAACTTGAGAGCACAATCAAGCGATCATCCTGTAACATCATCGAAATCGGTGAACCTTCGATTGAAGAATTGCTTGCAAATTCAATTTCTCCAAATTCTGGAATCTCCATAATTGAGAGGGATGATCCTTGAAGGACATAGATGTAATATCCATCGGTTTTGATGAAATCAGCTTCATCGACCCCCTGTTCTTGATTGTTGGTGCCACTGAAATCTTCTCCCTGCGTTCGAGTTTGCGGCTGTGAAGAGCCTGTTGACGCCATAGAATCACCGTCCATTGCACTCTCTGCAACCATTCCGTCATCGAACATTCCCCATCCGTAGTAATACTGTTCTTCGACCGCCTGCAACAACTCTGTCCTGTATTCTTCAGCGATACTTGCCTTGAGGCTGTATTCCATGTCGTCACATGAATCAAACTGAACCAATTGGGGTTGAGAGATTGTGCGTTGAGTTTTTGTCTTCCAGTCATCTGGTAGTTCCGTAATTATTTCATCACGCACATTACCAATGCAACCAGCTGCGAGCATCAAGAGCACGAGCACGATTGAGGTAACCATCCTTTTGTTCATGAGCCTATGAGGGACTGCAACATTATGAAGCAGTTGGTAAAATGATTTTACTTTCTATACAACAACTTGCAACGCCTGAACACCGTCGAGAGAGATTCTCCATGTCGCTTTTCTAGATGAACTTGTTTTTTCGATGAAACCGTTGTTGTTGAGTGCACGGAGATGATGAGAGAGCAATTGTCTTGAGATCTCCAATTGCATTCGAATTTCCGTTCCACTAAGGCCAAGGGCTCCTGACTGAGATAGGACTTGTAAAATCGCCAATCGGGTTCCAACCAGAGGGCTTTTTATTGCATTGATATCACTCATATCAATGGTTGAAACAGCATATCGTCGTAACTTCCCATCTCGCCATGATAGAATGGAATGTTCCTTTTCGAGAATTTGCAAATGATATGCAGTTGCACCATTAGCAAGTCCAAGGCCGTCTCGAAGAGCTGAGAAATGAATACCGGCATTTGCTTCAATGAACCCAAGAATGCGACCACGAGTCCGTTCATTATCATGCTTCTTTTTTGCAACCAGTGGTGTTAGGAACGCTACAATGAACAACACGCGCAGGGATTCGAAAAAGAATGAACCTATGAAAACAGAGGAAAGCACACCACTACCAATCAACACCAAAAGTGGACCACGATCGGGTTCATCCTCATCTTGGAGCGGAGTCTGCTCTGGGGCAAAATCTGCCTCAGCAGGGGCGTCGTTGCTTTCAGCAGCATCTTTTTCCTCAAATGCATCAGCACCTGGTTCTGGAGGAGTCTCTTCGGAAACCGCTTCTTCGTCATCAACATCCATTGTAGCAATTCCTGCGATCAAAGAGATGAGGCCAAAGAGGACGAGGAGCCGAAGAAGATTCACTCCTCGCATAACTTGTGTCTTGGATGAACGCATATCAAATCCTTGGTAAATTGATTTGACATTCGCTTGGACATCATTATGTGCTCAATCCATGTAGGAACAAACATGCCAGAAAATGTTGAAATCGAACGACGTTTTCTTGTTGATGGTCGCCATCAACGACCTTGGGTTGAGGAATCCTTTCGCTGCATTTCGATTCTACAATGGTATCTTGACCGAGAAAAACTTGTGGCGGCGAGTGAGAATGGCACAATCATGTATGATCAGACGATGCTGGTAAGCGACGTTCCGCTAGCCGTTACCTCTCAATTGGAAGAGAATACAAATTGGACCGTACGCTTACGAAAATCTCATTCATCGTTTATCTTGACTCTCAAAGGAAAAAGAGTTGGTTCGGCCGCAGCAGAATTTGAATGGCCTATTTCTCAAGAATCTGCACAATCAATCTTGGAAGGTACAAATTATCCACTGGTGGAGAAGAAACGATATCTATGGAAGGGAATTGACGATCATGTTTGGGAAGTTGATGAATTCGAGGGGAATCTAGCAGGACTCATCATCGCTGAAGTCGAACTTGAAACAGAGGATGAGGCTGTCGTTGTACCTTCCTGGACAGGTATTGAGTTGACCTTCCTGCGCGGGTGGTCAAACGCTTCCCTTGCGCGAATGCTTAGTCAACAATAAGATTGCAGTGCTTGTACGATACGCTGCAATTCTTCTTCGGTAAGTTCGTGATGCACAGGAATCGCCACAAGAGATGATGATAAGGCATCTGTTGTTGCAAACGAGTCATCTACCTGAGGATGGTCTGAGTACACTGGGTGCTTGTGACAGGGTGTAGGATAAATGACTCGGCTAGCAATGTTGTGGTTGCTCATATGCTGAACAAATTCCTCCACAAAACCTGTCTTTACACAATATTGGTGCCAAGCATGCTGAGAATCTTTGCGAACTAGTGGAGCTTCCAGTAACGGATTATTATCGATCGAAGCGGTAAATCGTTCAGCGTTCATACGCCGCCGTTTAACCCAGATATCGAGATGTTCCAACTGCTTTCGTCCTATTGCAGCAAGAACCTCAGACATGCGCATGTTTGTCCCAACTTCTTGCGATTGAAGCGATCCATCCCGGCCATGATCTACGATTGAACGAATGCGCAATCCAATTTCTGAATCAGCGGATGTAATCATACCACCCTCTCCTCCAACGGCTACATTTTTCGACGGGAAGAATGAGAAACAGGAAACGGTACCGAGTGCGCCAACCATTTGCTTTTCTCCAGCTACCAAGATTGATCCACCATGTGCTTGCGCAGCATCTTCGATAAGAGCGATGTTGTGTCTTTCGCATAAATTGATGAGAAGAGGGTCATAACATTGGCCAAACAAATGCACTCCGATTACTGCCTTTGTCCTCGGAGTGATCCGTCGTTCAACATCCCTGATATCGACACACCAATAATCCATTTCAACCTCAGCAAATATTGGTACTGCACCCGTCATGGATACAGAACTGGCCGTTGCGATAAATGTCAATGAAGGGACAATGACTTCGTCTCCAGGGCCAACGCCAAGGAGTTGTAATGCGGCAATTAATGCGCCCGATCCACTGTTGCATGGTGATGCATATTCGACCCCACAGTATTGTGCGAACTCCTCTGCAAAGGCTCTGCCTTGCGGTCCTTTGACCCAGCGCCCAGAGTCCAAGGTAGCGAGGGCAGCTTCACGCATATCCTCTGTCCAAGATGGTCGGGCCAATGGAATAAGCTCTGACATGAATCGGCGAACGATTTGACCTTCAAGAGCATGCGCTTTGCCCCGTCTGCGCGACGTTGATTTCAAGACCCCAACCTTCCCTGCTGTGTTATGGTGTCCGATGAAGAGCAACCCTCTCCATCGGAATTGGCTTCACTTGTCAAAGATATTCTTGACCCAGAAATTCCAGCAGTTCCAAGGAAGAAATTCAAGCCCAAAGGGTTGTTTCTTGGTGAACGAAGAGATTCTGGAGAACCTATTGACATCCCTTCTCAGGTTCTTGCACGCCACGCAGCGATGCTTGGATCGACAGGTTCTGGAAAAACTGTCATGGCAAAGGCGCTTATCGAAGAGGCTGCGTTAGCAGGAATCCCTTCTCTGATTATCGACCCACAAGGCGATTTGGCACGTCTTGCATTGGGAATTGACGAATCCGAACTTCTTGAACGAGATGGTGATGTTGATCGGAAAAGAAAACTACTCGAAAATTGTGAAGTTCGAATTTGGACACCACTTCGCAGCAAAGGTCTGCCTTTGTGCATTGACCCGTTTCGAGCACCCCCTGCAGATCTCGACCCGGAGGAAGCGATTACTGCTTGGGACATGGTTGCAGCAGGATTCACGAGCCTTGCAGGATACGACGTTGAGAAGGCACAAGGCAAAGTTGTCAAGCCATTTCTGTATGAAATTCTCGTTGAAGGTACGCGTTGCGGTCTCGATGTTGGCGATTTCCAATCCTTGGCTAAAGTCGTGAGGGAACCTCATCAAGAATTTACACGCTTCCTTTATCCACATTGTTTCATTGAGGACGATGAAGGCGAGAAACCAGATGTTCCAACATGGGACGAAGTCATGTTTGAGCATCGCCTTACTGATTTCGAAGAACGCTTACCAAAAACGACACGCAATGATCTCGCTCGACGTTTAGCAGCATTCTCCAGTGGGGTCAATCAACTGCTCTTTTCAAATGGCGTTCCAATCGATATTGACTCGTTCGCAGAGCCTGCAATCCCTGGAAAAATCCCTCTCAATATCGTATACCTTAACACGATTCAAGATGAGGCACAGAAGCAATATTTCGTGCAAGAACTCTCTCGTGAACTGTACGATTGGATGTTGACCCAACAGCCTGCAGAAGGTGAATTGAAGTTACTCTTCTTCATGGATGAAGTCGCTCCATATCTCCCTCCACATCCTCGTAACCCACCTGCAAAAGATCTCATTAAACTCATTTTCAAACAGGCGAGAAAATACGGAGTTGCATGTGTCCTCGCAACACAAAACGTATCGGACGTCGATTACAAGATTCTAGCACAAGCGAATACGACCTTCATTGGGCGTTTTACCCAACCGCAGGATGTTGAGAAAGTACGTCATCTCCTCAAAGAGAGTGGGGGCGACCAAGACCTCGTTGCCCAATTGCCTACGCTTGGCCCAGGACAATTCCAAATGGTTGCACCAGATGTTGATCCTGCACCAGTCCCCATCCAGTGTCGCTGGTTGTACACCGATCACGGAGCTCCTCTCAACGAAGACCAAGTTGAAGATATTATATCGGCAGAGATACGGGCTTGGGCAAAATCACGTTCAGCAGGAAGGAAAGGTCGAGGCACAGGAGCAGCGCATGCTGCAAGTCGCGGATCAAATTGGTCGAATAGAGATGATGAAGATGATTCAGAAAGTATTGTTGAAAGAGCACGAATTCAAGCCATAGGAGGAGTGACAGCAGCGAGTCGTGGCATCGTTGACGAATCTGGATTCGAAGTACGGCTTATGGGAGGATTGTCCGTTCTCAAAGATGGCAGAGATCCACTCTACACGATGCAAGCTGCAGTCAACGGCGCTTCTGTTATCGCTCTTGCCTGGGCCTTTGTGGCTTTGTTGGAAGCATGGCGTATTGGTGATATCGGATGGTTCGGACTTGCCTCAAGCGGCATCATTACGTTAACAGTTGGCCTCTTTGTCTCACTGGAATTGATACTTTCACACGATTTGATTCTTCTAAGAAAGTTGGCGAAGTTTGCACGTTTGTTCCAATTGTTCTTTGTCGCTTGGATATGGACAATCTTCTCTTGGTCAACGTGGGGTTCGCTTGACCTCATGGGCCTAGATCCTCTTCTCGAAGTGGTTGTTGTTTGGGTGACCATCTTCACAGGTATTGATTTCGTCAATCGATTCCGCCTTGGCAGAATCCGATGGAATGACGGGAGTGCCCTGGACAAAGTCATGGGTTTAACAGCAATACTAACCGATTCACAGATGTCTGAAATGAGGGCAAATTCAACCCAGATTTTGGGCGTCTTCCGATGGATTCTCCATGGACTAACCGTCGTTTGGCTTTCCATGCTTATTGCTTTTGCAGTTCCATTTGATACTGCACCTTCTTGGCTGAATGAAATGGCAAATGTTCATCTTTGGCTCGCTTCACTCTACGCATTAATTTTCTTCAGTGAAGGTTGGTTAAGAGCACGTAAACGTTACGTGGAAAAGTGATGTTGAAAAGACTCTTTCAGCGTAGGAAGACTCGAATCGTATACGCAATATAGTAACAAAAACAAAACACTGTTAGCCAAGAAACAACAAGAAGTGTTGATTGGTTACAAGACCTCATGTCTGAGAAATGATTTTTCCGATTCTTGATGAGGATGTATGCCCAATTGATCCAATATAACCACATTACGAATGCTAACAACAAGTGGATAACAGGGTTTTGAATAACGGAAGTATCTCTCCATATTCGATGAACAGCAATCAGGAAAAACCCAGCAAACCCGAGCCCTGCCAATTGTTTTGGATGTGGTAAAGCCCAAGGAATTAGCAATGAAAAAATCATCATGTGATAGCCATAGTGTACCTTTGAATAGAAGATAAACACCAATAAAATACAGAGAACAAAAGCGGGAATAATTTCAATTTTCTTCATCAATGCTGAAACCCATGTCATGAGCAAAACAAAGACAAGACTCATGTGTAGGAATGAACTTGGTACAAAGTAGATATATTCTCCAAAAAATCGCCAAAACGACATACCCCGTTGTTCAACATCGGAAACGGTTTCGGCTAGTTGTTCGCCAGAGGCTGGTTGCTGGCCAGTGAGGTAAAAATTGAGAAACTGCAAAAATTCGTCGGGCGCATAGAGTAGAAATGGTAATGTCACAAGAATACCTATCCCAAGTCCAATTACCATTGCATTGAATCGATCTTCCCATAACTTTGGCCCAATGGCTGAGAGGGGTGCACAGAGCGCTGGAAACACCTTTACCATCGTTCCGAATCCAAAAACAGCAGCAGCTTTATACCAACTCTTCCGGATGATGAATAGAAACGCAAGAAGTAAGAAACTCACAATGATTGCATCATCTTGCATCATCATGATTGTGGTGTAATTTGAAAACGGTGATGTGATGAAGAAAACAGCCCCTGCTATCGCATAGCGTTTGTCAAATACCCCAAGGAGGATATGATACAAAACAACGGATGATATGAAAATAAATGTAGCAAACCAACAGGTCCAGACCAACGCTGTGTTCCCTAACAGTACGGCCGGTACAAAGAGGTAGTTGATGAGAGGGGGAGAGAGTGTAACGTGCTCAGTATCTCGGTACAGTAAATCCCCCTCGAGAATTGTCTCTGCCCTGTCCCTGAAGATATCCAAATCCTTGTGCTCATATCTTGTTGAATCTTCTTCAAATTCGTATGCAATAAGAATTGGGATTATAATAATCAATGTGAGTGACAAAAACATAAGGTAGATTCCATTGTTTGACTTTGTTTCAAGCATGTCAAAAAAACGTACGAATCTGCGATTGACCAAGTCCACAACCCCTGCAATCGAACCAGGACTATCTACCACAAGCCACCGTTTTCGGGTCCTGTTTTAGGATGTGCTATATATCTTCATTAGTTAATATCTAATTCATTTGATTCTCGGTAATGAACATGAGCGAGAAGACATTGCAGTTGTCCATCGTAATTCCAATTCTCGATGAAGAAGAAAATTTGGTCCCTTTGGTTGAGGAAATTAAATCCGTCCTTACGAACATTTCATACGAAATAATTTTCATCGACGATGGCTCGACAGATGAATCACTCAACATCTTGATGGGGTTGAAGAATTCTGAAGAAAATGTTCGAGTCATCAAACACAAACGAAATTTTGGCAAAGCCATTGCTCTCAAGACGGGGTTTAGCGCTGCACAGGGGCAAATTACCATCACTATGGATGGTGATCTACAAGACAATCCTGCAGAAATACCTCGATTTATTGAACAAATTAAGAATGGAAATGATATTGTCTGTGGATGGCGAGCGAAACGTCGCGACAATATTCTCAAGCGATGGCCATCGAGGATTTACAATCTACTCGTGCGAACGATGTGTGGAATCAAAATACATGACATGAATTGTGGATTCAAGGCTTACGATACAGATTTAGCAAAATCATTGAATCTGTATGGAGACATGCATCGATACACACCTGTAC
>JACETE010000010.1 GCA_013911465.1 Candidatus Poseidoniales archaeon | reverse complement strand
AAACGTTGCTGAGTCGCAAAAAGGACAGAAGTCAGCCGAAGTTGATCGACGTGTTTTCATTCAGCAACAAGAAGCAACTGGTGTACAGGGAGAAAACCTGTCTCGTGCAGAAATTGCATCGTATCAAGCAGACCTCGAAGAAAAGGAAGCGGCTGCAATGCAACGAGCAGAAGTTGCCCGACGTACTGCTGAAATGGAAGTTCAAAAGGCCCAATACAGCCTTGAGCAAGAACGTCTTCGTGCTGAAGAAATTGTCCGTGAGGAGATTTCCAAGACGCAAATCGAGATTGCCGCAGAAGCAGAGGCTGAGCGCCAACGCCGTATCGCACAAGGTGAGGCAGACGCTGTTCTCGCTCGTTACAATGCAGAAGCGGAAGGTACCAAAGCGGTTCTTGAAGCGAAGGCGAACGGTTACAAGCAACTCGTGGCAAGTGCAGGAGGCGATGTTAAAGCCGCTGCAACACTCCTCATGGTTGAGAAGATCGAGGAAATCGTTGCTCGACAAACCGAGGCTATTGCGAACCTCCAAATCGACAAGATCACTGTTTGGGATTCAGGCAGCGGTGGAGAAGGTGGAAGCACTGCCAACTTCGTCTCATCCTTGATTCGTTCACTACCTCCAGTTCACGACGTAGCCAAGATGGCTGGTGTTGACCTACCAGACTACCTCGGTTCGATGAAGGAAGAGTGAACAGACAAGCAATGTCTGTGAATCTTCTCCTGAACCTGGACTCGTCCTGGAACGACTGAGGAATAAGTATGTTGAAATCGCTCTACTGGCGACTTAACTTCTTCCTAAAAACCAGGAAGTCCAATCGTTTGAAACAACGATTAGGCAAGGATGTTGATTCGATTATTGTCAATACTGCGAATGGTAAGTTTGCGGTTGACCCTGCCGATCTCGAGGTCGGAGCAAAATTGAGGCTGACTGGAGAGTATGGTCTTGATGAAATCAAATTGCTTTCCAGTTTTCTTGGAGAGAACGCATCAGTATTGATTTTAGGAAGCCATATTGGTTCCCTAGCAATACCAATTTCGAAACATTGTGAGAAGGTCGTTGCGATTGAAGCCAATCCGAACAATTACAAGTTACTTCAAACAAATGTTCTGTTGAACAATTGCAGCAACATCTCTACGCACAACATTGCGGCAAGCGACAAGGAAGAGACGATTAAATTCCAGCTCAACACAGTCAACTCTGGTGGAAGTAAACGACTTCCAATCCACAATAAATACATTTACACATACGACAATCCTGAAGTCATTGAGGTACAAGCCTACTCTCTTGATGATTATCTTGATGACCAACGTTTTGACGTTGTCCTTATCGATATTGAAGGATCTGAATACTTTGCGATGAAAGGAATGCCATCGATCTTGTCGAATACAACAACACTCATCGTCGAATTTCTGCCTCATCACATCACGAATGTAGCAGGAATCACCTTTGATGAGTTCATCTCGAACATTCCCTCCCATCTGAAGAAATTGACAATTCCATCAAAAAATCAAACTTATCCAATCGATGTAGGACTCAATACGTTGCATGAAATGTTCAATTCTGGAAGTGGTGATGATGGAATTGTTTTCCACAATTGATTCATTGCAGATCTCTCAGTGAGACGTACTCCTTCTCGAAAGAGAACAAGCAATCCGCATGAATGAAACTCAATGCAAAACGTTGGCTTCATACAAAATACAGGGGTTGATTTGATAGCCAAATGGCCTTGCAGGTGTTCATGGCTAGTGACTTAGAGATTGCACGTGGAGCCCAATTAGAGCCGATTGAAACCATTGCTTGGAAGTTAGGAATCCCATCAGGAGAGTTAATTCCGCATGGAAAATACATGGCAAAACTCACCTGGGAAGGCATGAAACCGCGATTTGATACGACGAAGGGGAATCTCATTCTTGTGACATCCGTCAATCCAACACCTTTCGGTGAAGGAAAGACTGTGACGACCATTGGATTAACACAAGCCCTCTGTCATATCGGCAAGAATGCAACCTGTGTAATACGCGAACCATCGATGGGACCCGTGTTTGGAATCAAAGGAGGAGCTGCTGGAGGTGGGCAGTCACAAGTCCTTCCTATGGAAGAAATCAATCTCCACTTTACTGGCGATTTGCATGCAGTAACCTCTGCCCACAATCTTCTTTCTTCATTGATTGACAATCACATCAAGCACGGAAACGATTGCAACATCGATGCGAACAGAGTCTTTTGGCCTCGAGTCGTAGACTTGAACGATCGTTCGCTTCGAGAAGTTGTCATCGGTCTCGGAGGCCCTGCAAATGGAAACGTTCGTCAGGACCGATTCGATATCACCGCAGCTTCTGAAATCATGGCAATTTTGGTCCTCGCGAAGGACTATGCCGATCTCCGTAAGAGGCTAGGAAATATTGTCATCGCTCAATCGATGGAAGGTCACCCAATCAAAGCAGAGGATATTGAAGCAGCAGGAGCAATGGCGTTGCTTCTACGAAATGCATTCCTTCCAAATCTAGTCCAAACACTTGAAGGAAATCCTGCATTCATTCATGGCGGTCCGTTTGCAAATATTGCTCATGGAAATTCATCGATTGTTGCTGACAGAATTGCGCTCTCATGTGCTGATTATGTGGTTACAGAAGCTGGTTTTGGTAGCGACATGGGTGCAGAGAAATTCATGCACATCAAAGCGAATACCTCTGGAAAGGCTCCCGATTGTGTTGTCATGAACGTCACGGTACGATCGATGAAATTACACGGAAAAGCGTTCGGTGATCGAGGTGGTTATCGCCCCTCCAAGGACGAATTGGAGACGGAAAACGTTCAGGCCGTCATAGCAGGGGCGACCTCAAATCTTGATCGACACATCAAGAACATGGCTCGCTTCGGAATTCCTGTTGTTGTTTCAATCAATCAATTCACAAGCGATACTGAAGCAGAACTTGAGGCAATTGAAGCTGCTGCCCGAGCAAGCGGAGCCGTTCGTGTTTGTCGAACTCAGGTTCATTCCAACGGAGGAGAAGGGGGTTCAGACCTCGCTCATGCAGTGGTTGAGTCCATCCACGATCATGTTGCCGCTGGACGTCCATTCCTCCCTCTCGTATCTCCTTCCGATTCGATAGAATCCAAAGTGAACTCAATAGCAACTCGGATGTATGGGGCAAACAGCATTCAGATTGAAGCTGCTGCAAAACGTCAACTGAAGAAGATTCAAGATTGGGGATATGGCAACCTCCCCGTTTGTATGGCAAAGACCCAATATTCCTTCTCACACGATGCTGGTATGCTTGGAGCACCGTCTGGTTTTGACCTTCCAGTGCGCGAATTCCGTTTGAATGCTGGCGCTGGTTTTGTTGTCGCCATCCTTGGGTCAATGATGACGATGCCCGGCCTTCCAAAGCGACCTGCTGCAAACGATATGGATATGGATGAGGACGGACACCTCAAGGGTGTCTTCGGGTGAACATCGATGCAAATTTTGCGACAAGAAGAGGCACACTGGAAACTTCGGATTGAATCCGAGGATGATCTATGGGTTCTTGCTCGATTAGCGTCACCAGGACGTAACATTGCTATGCTTGGTGAACGAAGGGATACAACGACTGCAGAATCTGGTTCAAGAGCAAAGGCTGCTGAGCGCAAGAAAATGTGGATTGAATTGAGAATTCTCAATACAGAATATCAGACATATTCCGACATCTTACGAATCCATGGAATCATCGAACAAGCTCCAATGGATATTGGGTCGCACCATACCCACCTTATCGAGGTCGGTGATGAGGTCGAACTCACCTCACTCGCCCCATATCCTAGTTTTGATCATACACTCCTGAAAGAAGCCGTGGAATCTGCAAACAGGACCAACATTTCACTCATCGTTGTTGAAAATGATGAGATTGTTCTGTTTGAAATCACCTCAAGAGGACTGAGAGAAGGGGCAACATGGACAATGCGAGGTGGGGGGAAACGTGGAGATGTTCGAACCAGTGAAGCAGTTGCTCAATCCTTTCAGAAACAAGTTGCGAAGGAAATCCTCTCCGCCACTGGTGCAGACTTACCGATGATCTTGTGCGGACCTGGCCATGCACGTGAAAAATTGAAATCGGTTATTCTTGAAGTCGAACCCCAACGAAACCTGCGGCTGATTGCTACATCTATGGCAGGTCGTGCAGGAGCAAATGAAGTCATACGTGAAGGACTTGCAAATGAAATTCTTGAGGACCATGCAATTCACAAAGAAATGCAACTCTTAGAGGACGTCTGGACGCGAATCAGTTCAAACGGTGCTGTCGCTTATGGTGAACAAGCGCTTCTTCGAGCAATGGCTGAAGGTGCTATCGAAACATTACTTGTTGCAGTTGATCTACTGCGCGATGAAGAAACACAACTTGATGGTAAACCGCTCAGCGAGTGGGTACGTGGCTTGGATGATATCGGGGGAACGCTCATGCAATGTTCAACAGACCACGATGCGGGTGAACAGCTTCTTGGATTAGGAGGGGTAGTTGCATTACTTCGTTACAAAATGGTGTAATTCATGAAAATAATTCGTTTTTCAGAATTAGGCACTCGCATCCGAGAGGAGATGCACGGAGCACGCTGGATTCTCCTTGAACAAGATGAGATTCAACATGCCTTGTCTGCACTGATGTTTGCAGAATTGGACGGAGTATTGGTAGCCGTTGATCATCGCAAGACCAGTCCGGAAGACGGCCTCTGGCAACGCGCAGTCCATCTCCTCCTTGTCTCTGAACAGGAAGATGCTGAAGAAATCCGTTTGAAGACTGGAATTACAAAGGTCATATCAAATGACTCCTCTACAATTGAAGATTACCTTTGGTAATGGGTCCGGAGGGAATTGAACCCTCGATCTTCGCCTTGTAAGGGCGACGTCATAAACCCCTAGACCACAGACCCAACCCTCCGTTGTTGGTGACGTATTTGAAACGCTTGGCAATCCAATAACCTCAAATTGGATGCGCAACCGCGATGAATCAATGGACGAGGAGGCACAAGCCGCTGCGGCCCGTTTGGTTCGTCGACTCAAAGATGGTTACACGATTACCATTGCAGAGTCGTGTACCGGCGGTTTGCTAGCAAGTACCTTAACGGATATCGCAGGTGCAAGCAAATGGTTCAACCAGTCCTGGGTAACCTATTCGTACGATGCTAAAATTCGAGAGTTGGGCGTAGATACCAAGACATTGGAAAAACGCGGTGCTGTCTCTGCCGAAGTTGCAATTCAGATGGCTCAAGGAGCACTTGCACGAGCAAATGCAGACATTGCAATATCAATCACAGGAATTGCGGGGCCAAGCAACGATGGAACCAACAAGAAAGTAGGCTATGTTTACGTTGGAATCGCTTCACGAACTTGGGCTATTTCTGAGGCAACACAAATCGGAGGAAACCGACAAGAAAACAAGGAAGGTTTCGTACATTTCGCATTGCTTACAGCAATTCGTCACTGGGATCAAGCAATGGAACTTGCTGAGAAGAATCGTCAAGACGAGATGAAGCAACGAGAAGAAGATGCACGAATCAAAGCTCTCGAAGAAATTGCTCGCAATCAACGAGCCGCTGCTGCAGCAGAGGAAACTGCTTGGCAATCTCAAACATGGTCGGAAAGAAACAACGGTTCCGAGAATGGTGATATCGGCACTGATGTTGAATGGGATAGTGATTCAGCAAACGAATGAACATGAAGCCTTTTGGAGGGTCGCCTCCCATTGGCAATCATGACTGCGGAATGGGGGTTGATTTCGCAGGAATTAATGAAACGAGGAATGCTCGTTACCACAGGAGTCAAAGAGAAACTGCTCTCTCTTTCAGAACCGATCCAAGCCTTAGAACAAGGTCCATCAATCGGATTCGAACGAGGGATGCTTACTCTTGATGTACTCAATGAGATGATTGCTGCGATTCCGCAACAAGATGATGTGGAAAAAATCAGTCAACCCATTGGCAGAACGATTGCTCCAATCAAAGAACCAGAACCGGTTCAAATCCAGTACAGAAACAATCTTCCTGATTGGAGTGAGAATGATTTTTCGGGCCTTGCTACTGATGTTGATAACGATATTTTCGTGCATTATGACATCACAGGCAACAGTACGACTGAAGGAAAAATGGGCCACATACAAGCATGCTTCAATGATCGCTTGGATAGCATTCGAAAAATGATTGTGAAGAACTCCAGACTTCCGAGAAAGCCACAGGAAATTGGTAGATTGAATACAGAGTATCGTCGCTACCAAGGCTATGAGAATCTAGCAGTTGCGATTGGTCTCGTCAATGATCCACGTCACACCAAAAACGGTCACCTCATGTTTGGACTTGAGGATGAGACTGGAGAAATGAACTGTCTGTTAACGATTCGCCAAGGTGATGATCGTGATCGAATGCATGAGCAAGTTGTTGAAGCAGGATTGATGCCTGATGATGTGCTTGGAGTGAGTGGTTCATTCTCGCAGACTGGAGACATCTTCTATGTTGATGATTTGTTTTTCCCGATGAAAGATCGACATGAAAAGAAAAGTGCAGACATCGGAGTAAGTGTAGCATTCCTATCTGATATCCACGTAGGATCGAAAACATTCCTTGAAGCTCAGTGGCACAAGATGGTTCGATGGTTCCATACTGATCCTCTTGCCAAGACAATCAAGTATCTCATACTCAGCGGTGATTGTGTTGATGGCGTTGGTATTTATCCAGGCCAAGACAAAGAATTAGCGATCCCTGATTTGTTTGGGCAATACACTGAATTTGCCCGATTGCTCGAATTGTTGCCTGATTGGGTTGAATGCATCATGTTACCAGGAAACCACGATGCAGTTCGACCAGCAGAACCACAACCTACGTTCGAGAAGGATATTCAGCAAGATTACAACAAGACAACCTTCGTTGGTAATCCTTGTGATTTTTCGTTGCACGATGTACGATTATTGTCATACCATGGAAAATCCATCGACGACTTCGTTGCTGGATTACGAACGGTCACATATTCAGAACCAGTCGAGGCAATGCGACAAATGCTCAGACGTCGCCATTTAGCGCCTCAATGGGGGGGTAAAACGCCATTATCTCCAGAACTTGAAGATGGTCTTGTCATTCGTGAAGTACCTGACATCTTCGTTACCGGCCACGTGCATGGACATGCATGTTTGGACTTTAGAGGAACAACTCTTGTGTGCTCATCGACATGGCAAGATCAAACATCATACCAGAAGATGCTTGGATTCCAACCGAAACCATGCATGCTAACAATCGTCAACTTACAATCGCACAAATCAACTTCAATTCCGTTCGCTTGATGGCAAATTGATGTGTTGAAGAATCAACGACAAATCTTTCTCATGTACAATGGGGACTTCAGCCAGGGTAAAGGCCTTGATTGAAGACTCTCGACTTGGGTTGAATCCAATGAAGTGACTTCCTTCAATTCTCATTGAGAGATCCATTTCCGAATCACCAACTGATACGATTTCATCTGGTGAGAATCCATGCATTTGTGTGAGTCGATGAATAACATCTCCTTTTCCACTTGCATGCAACCTGCAGATTCCATCATCGGATAGGAATCCTTCGTCATCGAACACAAACCCGTTTGCAATCCAGTCATCAACCTTCAACATTGCAGCAATGCTGCTAACGAAAAGATCGACTCCTGCACTGACAATGGCTACATAGACTCCAGAATCCTGCAAATGCTGAACCGTTTCACGAGCACCTTTCATCAAAGCTACTCCTGAATACATTCGAAACAGTTCGTCCTTGTGAATCGGATCTTGAATCTCTTTCCACATTGCTATGTCAGAGCTCATAAATTCAACATCGGAGATTTCACCAGCAATGAACCTCGAGAGATTCTTGCTGTTGTCCGTTCCAAATCCATCATGAAGCGTTTTCCATGAACTAACAGAGTCAACGAGGACTCCATCGCAATCAAAGACAACACATCGACAAACGCTGACCATAGCCTACGCTGTCAGTTCATGCTTGAAAGCATTCGCTTAGCATCAGAAGATAGGGCCGGTGACTCGGAGGCCACCGGCCCATCAACTGTTCTCAGTCGTTCCTGAACTTCAGACGATCTTGTTGAACGCAAGGTCGGAGTACGTCTTAATGACGGATCCTTCACCAGGCCCTGGTTGGTAGGTGATACGGATTGTTGCATCCGTAAGTGACTGACCATCAGGGGCGTGCGTTCGTACGAAGATTTGGTCACCGATTCCGAAGGTTGATTCCTTGAAACTACCTTGGTCTTCGACCTTGTCAACAAAGGTCACAAACGCATCGCTGTTCGATGGATTGAATCCATAGACGTTGCTTGTGTTTGAGAGCAATGTTGCGTATGAGGCTCGGGCACCTGTATCCAAGTCGGTGTAGAGGACCGTTACAGTAACGGCCGCTGTAGCCAACTCAGCTTCGGTTTGATCGACTGTGATTGCCCAGTAACCGTCTGCGGTACCAAGTTCCTTGTTCTCGATGTCGAAGGTGACTCGAGGAACACCCAACTTTCCTGTCTCAGCAAGGGAAGATGCCCAGACATAGATAACACCGGAGAGAACGACAGTGATTGCAACCATCAAGATGGTAGCAATAACTGGGCTGACAGCCATTTCGTCTTCAACGATGCGTCGGGTTTCTTCTTCTTCCTCGTCTTCTTCACGGCGGCTTGACATTGCAAGTGCTGTGACGAAGAAGCCAGCAAGGGCTACGACGACGAGACTTGGGGCGAACGATGGAACAGATCCAATACCGCCACCGAGTTGAACAACGGCTGGCAGTTTGTCACCACTGCTGAGGAAGTCCTCTGCAGGCTTGTTGGCATGGTTACATGTGGTTGGGATTCCAGCGTCACTACCGATTGCAGATGAATCGGAGAACATGACGTTGTTACACCAGTCACTGTCTTGGAGAAGAGGTCGGCGTTGCGACTCCTTCATTCCAT
Organism: Candidatus Poseidoniales archaeon; assembly: GCA_013911465.1. Taxonomy (GTDB): domain Archaea; phylum Thermoplasmatota; class Poseidoniia; order Poseidoniales; family Poseidoniaceae; genus MGIIa-L2. The sequence continues at coordinate 18,803 of JACETE010000010.1, read as the reverse complement.
CGTCACCGTATGCACCAGGCTTGGACCATTGGTCACCAACGACTCCGCCACCATAGTTGATGTGAGAGGTTGGATCATCGGTCTGGAACCGTTGTGCAGGAGACTTCGACATGTCACACTCAGCGTCCAAACAGGTCAAGACATCCATCTCAACCCAAATGTATGGTGTGTCTTCACCGTCATCGACGATGTAAACATACTCTGTGATGGTCATGGTCTGGCCCCATTCTGGAGGTGTGACGTACATGACGTTCTCAGCTTCACCGTGACCTCCACTGGTGTGGAAGGTTACAGCCAACATGTGGTCGTAGGTGTATGGTCCTTGATCGCCACCTGCTCCAACGTTGACCTCAACTGGCACGTATGTACCGGTGAGAACGTTGTTGATGCCAAGGAAGTCGAATCCAACAACATCGTCGAAGTAGTAGTCTGCGACGAGTTCTCGAACGTTCTCAACACGGACACCGATTTCTTGCGTTGCAACACCTTGTTGGTAGTTTGCAATTGGCATAACCGATGGGTCGTAGTTTGGCACGTAACTTGGTGCGGTAGCAGTATCCTTGAGGACGAGACGGATCTGACAGAAGTCAGAACCACTTGGTCCGATTTGGTGGATACCGTTGTCGTTCAAGTAGTCGATTTCCCAAGCGTTTGCAGTGGTTGTTGCATCTGGAACAAGTGTAAAGACGAGGTTGTCTCCAACAATCTCAGTGCTGAAGTAGTTCTCGTACGTACATTGGTCTGTTGATTCAACGGTCCATGTCAAGTCAGCAGCGTTGTGGTCAACGTCGTACTTGACTGCAGACAAATCGTAGGTCAGGTTGTTGGCGTTGGTGTCATCTTCCATGAGGCTGATGGACCAAGGAGCAACCGGAGTAGATCCGTTTGCTGCGGTAACAACTGCACCAGATGTGACATCCCAATCGAGGACGACTGGAGCGTCGTTCACTGGGCTGACAGAGAAGTCAACCGTGAATGCGTCAGCATCTTGGTTTTCTGCACCATCGTCAGTCAACGAGAGAGTGACAGTACAGGTACCACCAAGTTCGTTATCGGTGTTCTCTGTAATGGTCAGTTCGTTAGCAGTGACGGATACACCGAATGCAATACATTCTGTTGGAACAGATGCATCCCATGTGTAGACTTGTCGAACAGGGCTCTGCTCGTTGTCCATGTCACGGATGTACGACTTGCTTGCGTTGGAGATGTCACCAAGGAACTTGGAAACACTGCCGAATCCTTCAGGAACGATGTTCGTGTACGATCCGTCGTCAACGAAGACAGGCATACAGTCTGCACGCTCTGTGTTACAGATGACAGGCTTGTCGTTGATGTTGTTGACAGTCAAGGTCATGTTCTTTGTGTCAGTCAAGCCGTGGCTGTCTGTTACAATGAACTCGAACTCAACAGTACCGAATTGGTCATCAAGAGGCGTGATGGTCACGGTGTGGCCATTCTTGTCCCAGTCAACCAGTACGTTGCTGTGAGCAACTGTGGTACCTTCTGTAACGGTCCAGGTGAGAGTTGCCTCATCATCTTGGACGTCATCAGCGAGGTTGGTCAAGGAGAAGGTGTATGCACCACTGTCCTCATCAACTGTGTCATCAGCAAGAGCAGTCTGAATCTCAGGACATGCACGCTTGATGTCAACGGTGAGCTCTTGGTTGGTCGCCATGGAAACAGCGTCAACAGTTGCCCAGTCGTATGCACAGTCAGCCTTTGTCTTGATCATAACATCGTAGTCCTTTGCAGGTCCTGCGGTTGTTGTACCCTTGTAGGTACGGTAGACAAGAACTTCATCGCTGATGCTTCCGGTTTCGAGGTCCTCGTGAGTTGTCTCGATGGAGATGTACTCGCTGAGGGTCTGGACACCTGTGGTAACAGTCTGTGTTGGGTGAACGGTTTGGATGTTGGCTGAACCGTCTTGGACGACAGCAACAATGTTCACTGCATCAGGTGTTCCACCAATTCGGCTGAATGGAATTGCGATTTCGAAGAAACCAGCAGTTGTTGTTCCCAAGTCAGCGTCAACAGCATCTGTGGACAAGGAGCTTGCACCCCAGCCAAGGAATCCATTGGAGTAAAGATCCATGTTGGAATCGCTGGTTGCCCAGAAGAGATAGTCTGCCTGAACCGGTAGTGTGTGAGCACCGTTGAGGTTGTAACCAGTGTTTGAACCACCAGCAACGACATCGAGGTAAATCAAGAGGTCGTTGGAGGTGAGGTCTTCTCCGGTCATACCGATGTAGAGTGCATCGCCTTCACTGTAGGTGACATAGAAGTCGTTGGTTCCGTCACCGGAGACCATACCTGGCATAGCATCGTCAGATGGGTTCAATGGTGTGTTACCAATCCAATCCGAGTCGTCACCGTCAACAGCCATGATGTCAGGCTGGAAGGAAGGTGAGACGTATGCTGCACGTGTTCCGTCAGTGGAGACCAAGGTCATTCCAACAGCTGATGCTGCACCGGTGAGGTGAGTAGCATCGAGGCTGAAGAGATTCGCTTCATCGATGGTTGCGGATGCAACGATGGTGATCTTCTGGTTGTCGAGCGTGTTACCAATGCTGGTCACGTATGCGTTCGAACCTGCGTTAATCTGCGTTGTTGAAGCGGACCAGGTCAAGTTCTCGACCGATCCAACCGACTCGACAGCATGAAGTGCTGTTGTTGCTGTTGAGATACCGCCGTCCCATCGGAACTCGGTGTTCTCAGCGTAGACACCAACATTACCTGCAGCGTCGAGTGGGTAAATCCATGAGTAGTCACCATCGACCATGTAGAGACCTGTACCGGTCGATCCACCATCAACGGATGCTCCGATTGCGGTAACAGTTGCACTGTCAGCGTAAACACCAGCAGTCGTACCAGCGATTGAAGCATCTCCGTGAAGGAGCAATGTTGCGTCTTCGATGGAGATACCGTAATCGTAACCTGCAACGGATGTTCCGTCAAGGTCGAGATCGTCACCCGAGTTGAGTGATGAGATACCGATGCTCGAGGAAGCGCCTGTTCCGACGAAGGACGAGTCAACATCGTTAACGTCACAGCCATCGATGACCATAGCGTTGTCACCGATGGTGATTGTGTTGTCCTTGCTCATGATACTGACCTTGTCACAATCGTTGAGGTCGAGACCAACTGCGTTTGGTGCAGTTCGTCCAGCACTGAGTGCAATGGTGTTGTTCTCAACGGCAGGACCGTCGTATCCACCAGTGGATGTGCCGTAGTAGACCGCAATGTTCGCTCCACCGTCACCCCATGTGTCCGTAACCTTGAGGGTGTACGATCCAGATGTGGTGTAGGATGTGAGACGTGCATAGATTGTGTTGGAACTGAACGAACCAGCAGCCCATGTATCCTTCGTTCCGTCAGGCTTGGTGATTTCGAGACCGATTTCACCGCCCCAGCTGTCGGATTCAAGATCGACGTATGCTGTGACACCCGATGGTACTGTGAAGGTACAACTGGTTGTCGAACGGTAAGAGTTCGATGCAATTGTACACAACGAGGTCGAAGGAGCAGGAGGACTTGTAGCGTCTTCCATGTAGATACCGCCGTCAGCGTCCAACAACGAGTTGTTTGAGACAACACCGTATCCACCATCAACTTCGATACCAGCTTCTCCTGCTTCTGCAGTTCCGATGATTTCGTTGTTGTCGATGTCGTAGTCTTGGATGCCGTACATCTGGATAGCAGTTTGAGGTCCGTTGAAGTAGTTGTCAGAGACGTCTATTCTCTTGTTGTTTCCAGAGTAGGCCATGAAACCTTGCTCAGCAGATGTACTGTTGAACCAGTTTCCAGTAACAACCAGATCGTCAGTGTACGCATTGGAACCAACCCAAATGTCTCCGATTTCTCCACCGTCGAGGAATTCGTTACCCTCGATGGTGAGGTTATCAGCACCAAATTCAGAGGTACTGTGCGTGTAGGCATATGGACTACGCGAGGTGTAGACACCAGCACCACAGTCGTTGAATGTGCTGTCCTTGATGTACGATCCATCAGAACCAGTCATTCGTACACAGATATCAGTGTTCTGAATCGCATTGTTCAATGGCGTGTAGCCCTTGTAGTGCGTAACTGTTACGTTCTCCATCTGGAAGAAGTCCGACTTGTAGTCGTAGTTGTTCCAGTTGGATTTGTAAGCCATACCGCTGGTGATCGTTGCAACTGGGTTCAGAGTTGAATCCTTGATGGAGATGTCCATTGCATCGTAAATGTAACCGAGTTCGAGACCAGTTTGTTGACCGGTGTTCGAGTTGGTTCCGATACCATAGACTTCGGAATCGTGAAGATACAGCTCAGGAGCGTTCGATCCACTTGCAGCATACCAGCGTTGTGTGTCACTGAAGGTGTATGAACCGGTAACTAGGACCAATGTGTTGTTCCAGTTGTGCTCATCGTTGTCATCGAAGTAGAAGAATGGAATATCCATCATGATGGTCTTTCCAGACATATCTCCAGGCGTAGCAGAATAGTATCCGTACTCCTTGTAGGTTCCACCGTTTCCGTCAGACAAGTCTCGTGAACCACCAGTGCTGAGAGATCCAGCACATCGTGCTACCATCTCGTAAGAGGCACTGCTCCAAGAGTAACAAACACGAGCATTGATTCGGTCGGTCAAATCAATTGTTCCGGTGTTTCCTGCAGCATCGTTGAGCGACAAGGATTCGAATGCGTATCGGAAGTCACCCTTGGTCGATGTGTAATCGATTTGAGCGACAGTAACCGCTTCGTATCCTGCCAAGTCATCGTTGGACAGTCCAGAGGAATCGACTCGAACAGTACGGAAGAGAATTCCATCTGCTTCACCGTTTGAATCGGTTGTTCCGGTTCCTGTAATCTTCTTGTCAGCGTTCATCAACACGACGTTGGTGTCATCAACTGGGTTACCGTCGGCTTCGAGCGTCATTGTGATTTCTCGCATTCGCTCAAATCCTCCGTTTCCAGTCACAGCAACCTTCGTTGTGTCGATTGTTCCTTCGATGAAGTCGATTTCACTTGAACCTGTGATCTTGACATCGTTCAAGGTGTTCGCAAAGGTCGAATCGCTGATGGTGATATCACCTGAACCAGCGGTTTCGATACCGACGTTGTTACCTGAAACAGTGACACCATCAAAGGATGCATCCTTGACGGTTTGGGCTCCATATTGATATGCAGCACCTGCGCTGTTGGAGATGGTACCTGTTAATTCGCCACCAAAGTCCTTGACGTAGTAAACACCAGCGTTGTTCTGGCCATCGAAGTCGATGTTTGTCATGTCCATCTGGCCGGAACCAGAACTGGAGACGAGCATACCGTAGTCACCGCCATCAACTTCGACATCGTTCATTGCAGCAGCGGTTGCTCCAACAACTTCGATACCTGAGTCGGTTGGTGAGGTGATGTCGATTCCATCGAAAACACCGGAAGCGAAGTTTCCACCAATCTGGATACCTGTATCAGCACCAGTGATGGCACCGTTCTCGAAGGAAGCGGTACCACTGTCACGGGCGTAGTCACCGAGATCGCTTGGGTCGCTACCAGCACGGGCAACGAAGTCAAGTCGGTCTTGGTAGTTGTCTGCACGGTTGTGGAGAACGTCAACGTACATGGTAACCGCTGAAATCGATGAATCAGAGATGTCAACGATTGGGAAGGACATTCGTGCACCTTCTCCAGGATTCATGTAATAGCTGTAAGCGTAATCCAAACAGATGTTGTAGTAACCACCGTATCCGGTGTAGCCTTCAGGAGGCTTGTAGGTACTCTGACCACCGTGGTAGGAGGTGTAGTAGTAACCCCAGTAGTGGTATGGGTACGATCCGTACGATGGGCTCGTGTCCTCATCGATTTCACTCCAACGGAATCCGAACTGGTCAGGGTAGTAGTAGTAACCTGGGTAGGAAACATACTGCTGAGGTCCTTGCGACCAGTAACGCCACATGTAGTACATGTATCCGTCAAAGGAGCCAGTGTATCCTGGTCCGTAGGAGTATCCGTAGTTGTTACAATGCCATGATGCAACACCACCTTCACCACCAGCGTATGTGGCAGCTCCGTTTCCTGACTTAGGATCGTTGGATCCCCATGGGTAGTATCCCAATTTGTCAGGTGTGGTAATGTTCTCAGAAACTTCTCCGGATCCATCGTCGTAGGTAATCTCGATGTTCCATCGGTCAGTGAGCATGTAGTACTTGCTTGAAGCATAGTTGTAGGTCGGGTGAGCGTTTCCACCGCCGTAGATGGAGTTGGCACCAACTTGCAGGTAATCTCCGGATCCGAGGAACGCAGAGAGGTCAATTGCATAGGTGTGCCATCCAGTCGACTGCCCTGAGAGGGAAGTCGAACGGTAGATGGTTGGTAGGCTCATACCGCCGTATACATCAACACCAACAGTGTTGTCTGTGGAGGTGAATCCGTCGATTTGAGGAGCACCGTTGTAGGATTGGATACCAACAGCGGCGTTCGAGACAGCAACGTTGGTGTAGGAACCACTGGATTGTTCAACCCAAAGTGCAGTTCCTGTGTTTCCAACGTTGATGATGCTGGACGAATCGATGTTTGCAGATCCACCGTCAATCTTGACGGTAGCCATCTCGTCAGACGAAGCAGAGGAGCCGTAAACGGTACCTGAGTTCTTCATGATGAGTGTAGCACCATCGCCGACGTAAAGAGCAGCTCCGGTCGTAGCATCTTGTGCGACGTCACGAACGATTCCGCCATCAACTTCGAGGACACCATCTTGGATGTCAATGTGAAGTGGGTATGTCGAAGAGACTGCCTGAAGAGCACCTGTTGCAACACTGGACTTACCAACCAACAACTTACCACCGTTTGACAATGTCAAAACTGGTGTGCTTGTTGCGGTTGACTTGACCTTGAGTACAGCACCCATCAACTTGATGACACAACCGTTGAGGTTGAGGTCTTCAGTCAATGTCATTGGTGTTCCATCGAATTCGTAGATAGGCTGTCCAGATGCTGTGGTTCCGTTTGTTGGGAGACCTGCACCTGTGTCAGCGTCAGTCCATGCAGCCAACCAAGAACAATCCATGTTGGTGCCGTTGAAGTCGACTGGAGCTGGCTCAAGCAAGAGTGCGTACGAGGAACCAATGGTGAATCCACTGCTTAGGTCGCTAATGTACCAAGTATCGGATGCCAAAGTCTCGTTCTGTCCTGCAGGACCAAACGCACGTAGGTTGTGGTCAGAGTAGGTGTTTCCGTTGCTGTCACCAGTGATGACCCATACATCGGCTTCACCATCAGCGTTGGTGATGTGAGATCCAACCTCAAAGAGTTCGGAACCGGCACTGTTGACAACGCTTGCACTGACAACGTGACCGCTCTTGTTGACTTCTTCGACCACACCGTTGACTGCTTCGAGTCGGTATGCACGTAGTTCAGCGAGTCCACCGTAGTAAACAACTGCTGATCCTGATGTGTAAACATCACAGTCACCGGTAGAACCGGATGAATCTGCACAGTCGTCACCGTTTTGATCAACCTCGATGAGGCGGATGTCAGCGTTAGAGCTTCCGTATGCGAGGTAAACACCGCTTCCTGCGTTGGAGCTGGTGATTGCGATGTTACCGAGCGTCATCTTCGAGTTACGAGCATAAACAGCGTGGTCTGTGCTTGAGGTGTGGGTCAATGAACCACCGTCGAAAATCATCATGTTTGGAGCAGCGCTGCTAGAACAACTGCTGTACACACGATCCGAGTCGACGGTTGTAACATCGATAATCCATCCACATCCAGCGACACCAAATCGACCTGAGTCGAGATTGGTAACAACCATTGCGTCTGTTGAGATTGCGTTACCGGAGAAGTCAATGTGACCTGCAGTAACGTCTGCGAAGATGGATGGTTGCATTCGGTAGATGAGCATGTCACCTGCAGTAACATCGTCCATGATAGCGTGATCACCAGATGGGCCGTTGGCCGTGCTGGATGCGCCACCAGGTGCGATGGTCAAGTCAGCATCTCCCCAATCGATTTCAGTCATGTTGATGTGACCGAGAGCGTTGATGGATGCACTTGCGTAATCATCTGCAACGAAGTTGTACAACTTGACTTCGCTCGCTAATCCGAAGTCGGAGGAGAGAACTGATCCAGTTTGTGCTGCTCCGCTGGTGATGGTTGCAGTTACGTTGGAAACGGTGACATGTTGAAGATCTGTGTCAATCAAGTTGACATAGGCGTTCTCGATGGTAACGTTCTCAACGTGGAGCATACCGCCAGTTGAACCTGGGTAGTTGACAATTGCACCGCCCCATGTTTCACCGTCTGTGTTACAGTTGGTCATCGTTCCTTCCTTGATCATAGCGTCAGAGCTCGATGGGAGGTTGATACAAGCCTTGTCAGCACCGTTGATGCTGAAGTCGTTCATGCTGAATCCTGTTCCCTGTCCACTGCCGTGACGGATAGCCGTCTCGACGTTGGTGAAGGTAACGTGGCTGAGCGTGAAGTTTCCAACGTTGCTGTTGGAGTAACAAGGTCGTGTACCACCTGTGCTGTCTGCACAGTATGCGTTGTAATCACCGTGGCGTGAACCTGCGGAGATTGCTGCTGTACTGGTGTTGTTGAAGTCTACGTAACTGAAGACGTGTCGGTCATCAGTACCACCGGTTGTAGCACAGTCATCTGTGAAGGAAAGACCCTTCCACTCAGCACCATTTTGCCCTTCAAAGAGGACGTGGTGGGTTGAGTTTCCGTTAGCCTTGACTGAATCACAAGCACCATCGACAGAGATACCCTTGCCGGATGCAACCTGGACAACGGTACCTGGCTCAATGGTCAGGTCGCCACCAGAGACGGACAAGAAGTCACTGTTCGGGCTGATTCGGTATGGAGATCCTTCGTTGTCCCAGATACATTCGACGTTGTTGCTTGAACAATCCAAGTCGCTGTCGATATCAGTACCCTTTCCTTCGAATGGCATTGCACGGACGTACACACCACAATCTGTGTTGGAGTTGTCATAGCAGTAGTAACTGCTGTAGTAACCCCACCAAGGTGCGATTGTACCTGGTCGAGCAGCAGAGTTGCTCGAGTACGGCAATGATGGCATGTTGGTACCCCATGTGGTGATACCACGCTCAAGAGCTGTGGAACCACTGTCAATCATGTAGAGGTAACCGTTACGGCCGATTCGCAATCGATCGTTGCTGTCATCTCCATCGAAAGACTTCTGGAAGTAGTCAAACTCGAAACCAGACGGCAAGTCGATGTTTGCGTTACATCCGGTCTTGTACTGGTTCCAGTAGTAACTGTATGAACAGTAGTAACCAGTTGGTCGTCCGTTGGACGCCCCTGAGATAACTTCAGCGGCGTTTGTGACTGGCTTCATTCCTGTTGAGAAGGACTCGTAGCCGTGGTCGTTTCCGTCAGTTGAGATACGGAAGTTCGAGCTGTGAGGGTTGTTCCCAGCCATGTATCCGCCACCAGGGTTTCGCATGGTGTCACCCTTTGTTCGGGTGTGGTCCATGTATCCAACGGTAGCATAGTCGTAGTATGCGGCACACGAGGAATCGTACTTGAATTCGATCTCGTTTGTAACGTCATAGAAGATGACTTGGTAATCACACAGGTATTGTGTGTTGTAACCCATGTCTCGCCATTCGACGATCAACATCATGTTCGGGTCGCCGACCTCGAAGTTGTTTGCTGTGGTTGTTTTTGTGTTTGTACCACTGGTCACAGTTGATGTGTCAACAGCGGACGCGTAGTATGAAACATAGTCTCCACGCTCGAGGGTGGTAAGTTCAGCAGACCACTGACATTCAGAGTCGATACATTCACTGCGTTGCTTGCCAACAGGGCTGAGCAGAACAGAGTTTTGTGTACCGTTGTTGATGCTGTAGTAAAGTGTAGGTCCTTCGCCAATGGTTTGGTTCACGTTCAATCCTGATGGTGGATCACCTGCGTCAGAGATTGTGTAGGTGAACGTTCGGGTCTTGCTGTGAGAGTCACGCATTGTACCGTGGTCCATGATTGGAGCACTGGTGTCCGGTGTTGGTGCGACGTTTCCTACCTTGTAGGTTGTTGTACCTGAAGAGGCCATTCGACCGTAGTATCCAGCACTTAGGGCAAATCCGCTCCACTTGTACGAGGAGGTCTGGTATGCGTAGTAGTATCCGGAGGAACATCGAGCATTGCTGGATGTTGAACGGTAGAAGTAGTAGAAACCGTTTGTTCCAGCACAGAGCCAGTTGGCCTTGGAAGTGCTGTATGTGCCGTTCCAATCGAACTTACCGAAGGTTCCGGTGATGTCGAGACCAGAAAGCGGGATGTTGTACGCTGCGGTGTATCCGTAGGTGCTTACAGATGTAGCACCGGTACCACCAGCAAGCTTACCGGTTTCGATTTCAGGGGTAGAATCGCCGATTCCGACCATTCCCCAGTCGTTTCCGCTGGAGTCATAGTGGAAGATCAGGTTCATCTGAGGACCATTCTTTGCACTGATTGCGAGGAAACCGCCATCGCTTTGATGGAGATCATTCAATCCTGATTGCGTTCCACCGTAGCCGTTGTATCCACTGCTTGGTGTTGTTGTCCACTGCATCTTCCACTGGCTGTAGAAGTAGTATGAGGACGAGTAGAAACAGGAGTAACTACCTGTCCCACAGTTGGATACGTCATACTCGAAGAGGTACTCATCGCTGTGGTCGTAATAGGTCATTTGTCGGTCATGGTAACCCTGAGGGTTGTAGTAACTACCCGAGTGAACATCCGTCTGAAGGACGGTGAACTTCTTGGCAGTTCCAGCGTTTGCAACATCATCGATGTAGAAGTAGTTGGCGTTGCTTTGGACCCATGTAGCAGGGTTGGTAGCGCTTGCAGGAGGTACAGGATCGTATCCTTCGTTAGCACCGTTGCTACCTGAGTTGAGGTCCTGGAACTTCCAGTAGTACTCAACGTAGTCGCCTGCACTGAGGTCAGGGGTTGAAGCCTTGAATCGGCAGTCTGTTGCGGATGTTCCACAGGACTGAACAGTTGTAGCACTGACTGAAGTCCATGTACCGTTGTTGATGCTGTAGAACAACTTGACACCGTTGGTTGATGTCGTGTCAATTCCTGAAAGATCGGTCAACTTGGTGAAGAACGTACGCTTGCCTTCTACGTAGGAAGTCAAACCGGAGTAAGCTACGTGACTGGAGGTTGGGGCATCCGTGTCAGATCCACCGGAGTAGATCACTTCGAGGTAGCTGTTGGAACCGCCGCTGTTGTAAGCGTAGGTGTAGATGTAGATGCTCGAGGTCATTCGAGCACCCATTCCGACTGTACCGGAGTTGGTTTGAGCGTTCATGATGTAATTGTGAGAACCTGTGGAGGAGGAACAAGCGGTTCCTGCTGCGTTGTTGTTGTCACAAATTTCTGCGGTCTTCCATCCGGTTCCTTGAGCGTAGGTACCTGCAGCTGCAGAGTTTCCAATCGATGAAATCAATTTGCGCTCGTTGACGTTGGAGTTGGATCCAGACAACAAGTTGGCAGCGATTCCGCCAGAACATGATGCAGAGGAAATACCGTAGTTGTATCGCACGTCAGTACCACACGCTTCCAGAACGGTTGCGGTGATGCTGGTCGAGGAAGAACTACCGTAGCCGTAACTGACGTATTGCTTCCAGTTGACTTCTTCTACAGTAGCGCCGCTAGGCAATGCTGAGCTGCTTGTGAAAGCATATCGGTGCCATGGGATGTAGTAGTAAGAACCGTAGTAACGGTAGAGATAGGAGTATGTGCTGTTGTAACAGTATCCGTAGTAGACGTAACAGTAACCACGGTTTCCGCTTGTGACCTTGATGGTTGGGTCAAGAGCGAGCGGGAATGCTCGATCTTCAGACATCAACCAGTCAGAATCAACAGCAGTGGTGAGGAGTACCATAGGGCCGTAAACTTGGACAAAGTATGTACCAATGTAAGGCTCTGTAGCGCTCTCTTCCATAACTACTGGCTCAGGGATGGTGGCCAGGAGTTCTCCAGAATCGACGTTTCGAATTTCAAGTTCACCTTGTGTTGTGGTGATCTCTTCGCCGAGGGCGACTCCGTCGAGGTAGAGGCCGTAGCCCATTGGTAGACGGATGGTCTCAGTCATACCGAAGTACGCTGCGATTTCGTCGAGGACTGGGCGCTCTTGGATGAGGAGGTTTTGCTTGACTTGTGTTGTATCAACGGAGTAGTCGAGTGCAAATCCTTCTGCGAGAGGATAGCGAATCACGTTTCCACCAACTTCTACGTCACCAGTTGCCGGAGCAGCGTGGTAAGGCATAGGAGCAGTTCCAGTGATATCGATGGTTACGAGCATTGGGTTCAAACCTGTGACGATAGGATCGACGAACTGGTTTGGCTGGATGCTGACACCACTAGCAACTTCTGCACCGAAGCTGGTTGTGAAGATGTTCTCTGTCACTTCCCAGCCTTCTGGGGTTGCCATGATGTTGAGGTTGATGTCCTCGTAGGCTCCACTGTCGGCAAGGTAGTGCATAGGCTCATCACTTGTGAGCTGTGCAATATTGCCGTCCTCAGTGAGGAAGCCCTTTGTGTTCATCTGCCTCATGCCCAGGAGTTCCTGAGCGGCATCGTACTCATAGGTTGTTTGTTCGATGGTCGCTGGCAGCTTGAAGAAATCGTCTACTTCTGAGACGATCTCTGCATTGCTGACAGTATCGGTTGCGGTGTTGTCCACTAGGCTTGTCATTGGCATGAAGGCCATCAAAGCACATAGTAGAACGGCAATTCCGATTCCACCCATTGCGGTTTTCGTTTTCTTATTCTTGTTTCCCAACATAGTCATTCACTCCATACGGACTGTATGCAAGTGCAACCACGTTCTCCGCCACTTATAGCAGTTGGGGTGCAAAATCTTTGAATTCCAATTTTCGTAGCGTGAATGAAACGTTATACTGGAAGCAATTTTTCTATCTCAATGGTACAAACAATTTGTAAAATGAACATTTATTTTAATCCAAAAAAATCAATAATCAAGATTCGCACTTAAGGATCGGATAAATCTCGAACCAAATACCGGTTCAGAAGGATGAAAAAAAAAAGGCCGGAGAGGGCGCCTGAACGCCCTCCCCGGCGGCTCCTGTGCATGACTTGCACAGATTACGACGGTTGTACTTCGTCAGTGTGCGACTCAGTAATCCCAGTCTTTGTCTTCGCCTTCGCCACCGCCTCGTGAGAGGATGAAGGCTCCTGCGATGAAAGCTACAACCACAACGCCACCAATAGCGCCCCAGGTCCAACCTGGAAGTTCGCCACTTGATGTGTCGTCACCGTCGGTGTTGTTGTTGTCGATCTCTCCTCCTTCGTTTGCCTTGAAGAACGCAGCGTCAGCACCAGCATCACCAGAGGATGCTGCAGTGCCTGTGTTGCCAAGAGCATCGACTGGAACAACAGCGAAGTACACTGTGTATTGACCGGGTGCAGTGCTCATCATGACATCTGCTGTCATGACATCAGCACTTCCGGTGTTGACACACGTAGTTGGCATGTTGGCAGCATCGAAGGAATCTCGGTTCTTGTAGCAAACGTTCCAGGAAGCAACGTCGTCAGTTGTTCCGGTAGCGCTCCATGTGAGGGTCCACTTGTCACCTGCTTCTACGACTGAGACGCCTGTTGCGCCAGCGTTGTCAACTTGCTTGTCGGCAACGACTGTAGCGGTTCCGATTGGAGTGCTGCAGAGACCATCGTTGTTGCATACTGCAACTTCAATATCGTAGGATTCACCGTGCGTTGTGGAAGAACCACTGTAGGTGTAGGTGACCACAGTTCGGTCCAAGTCAACCTCGAAGACATCTCCATTGGAATGGGTGATGCTGACTGAGATCTTGTCTCCAGCGAGTGGCGTACCGGTGAGGCCCCAGTTCATTGTGAGGTCTCCTCCAATACCAGCAGCAGCACTAAATCCACTGATGGATGCACTCGGTGGCTCCATTGCTTGCAATGGTGCATCGATGAGGAGGAACTGTCCTGCAGGGAGGATCGGTCCAGAAAGTACTGCAGAGAGGACAGACTTTGTTGAGTCTTCTTCGCTGTTTGTAGCACCATCAGCAAGGAGTTGCGTCAAGGTCGAGCTCTTACAGTTGGTTGTGAACCAAAGTGAGGAAGCACCCAATCCTGAGTCAAACATCATGTCAATGCTGTGTGCAAGGACATCGTTCGCTGCGTAGGTTGTCACAGGAGCGTAGTCGATGACTGCAATTGGACTGTACTCACCCGATAGTTCGCCACCTGCACCGTCTGGGAGTGTGATACCCGAACATTCGTTGGTGTCACCATCGGTTACGGAGATGGTGAATGGAGACTTGCTGAAGTAGGTCAAGGAGTAATCCATTGTGATTCCATCATCGGTCGAGTCGGATGCGACTGCGTCGTTCCAAATTTCGATGATGATTTCTTCGCTTACTTCACCGCCATGAGCATCGGTGATGGTAACGACAACCGGGAAGGTTGTGACGAAATCTTGGATGACTGGAGTTGCACAGGTTCGAGCAATTCCACCAACTCCACCGCAACCTGCGAGTGGTACGCTCTCAGCGCCACCGACCCATGCGTAGGTTAGACCTTCGCCAGTTACGTCGTCTGCATCGAAGACGGATACTTCAAACTCAAGCATGTTCTCCATACCGAGCATGAGATCGCCTTGCGTTACAAGATCGAGGGAAGAGATGACAGGGAGGTTGTTGCGAACTTCCTTCTCCATTGATACAACGTTGTTGCTTGGCTTTTGATCGGTGGTCTTACCGCCCATGATCAATTCAGCTTCGATGGTGTAGGTGCCAACATCAAACTCAACCATAGTACATGCGTGTCCTTGGTCAAAGGCCATTGGACCAGTACCGAGTAGGGCATAGTTGTAGGATGGCTCAACACCTTGAAGACAATCGTTTGCGAGGACGTTGATGACTTCGCTCGTGTCAAGGTTCGTGATGGTGAAAGAAACGTTCCAATCGTACAACTCGGTTACAGAAGAACCGCGGTGTTCAACGGATGCATCGACGTAGGACGTTCCTACTGAAAGGTCACCAGGTTCGCCTGCACCTACGGTGTAGGTGGAGATTCCAGTTCCATCGCTGTTGTATCCTTGGTTGACGGTCAACATTGAAATGCGGATGTCGTGGAAGGTGCTGAGTGTTCCGGTAACTTCGTCAGCATTGTTTCTTGTGATATCGTCCTTCGTGAAGGATTCTTCACAGAAATTTGCATAAATCTCTTCTGTCGTCGTAGGATTACCTTCAGCATCTGTGGAATTGACCAGGACCGTGTCAATGCACGATTCAAATTGTCCATAGAGGGAGTATCCACCGATGGCAACATCAACGCTGTAAGCAGCATCGGTGTTGCTGGTATCTGGAAGAACGGATCCAGTGTATGTCCATACACCGTTGCTGATGTCGTCAGACATAATGGTGCGGACTTCAGTGAGGTTGTCCGTAGGATCAGATTCATTCTGATAGACCATAACAAGTTGGTCAGTTCCTACGTTGACGGAGTGAACAAGAGAACCAAGTGTTGCGGATTTCAAATCAGCGATGTCTTGGCCTGAAGCAGAAGCTACGTCACCAGTGACATCGATTTCCATGGTCAAGTTGTGCGTGATGAAATCGGATGATCCATTGAGCATGACGCTTACAGTGAATGCCTTGGCGCCTTCGCCTGTTGCGACAACTGAGCCATCGTCCCATGCGATGTCGATTTCGATGTCAAGGTAGTCAACGACTTCGACGTAAACTTGCTGAACATCGTTACCTGGGTCGACATCTTGGTCGGAGTAGGTTTCGATTTGGATGACGTAAATACCAGCAGCAGGCGTCCATGTGGCGTCGCCTCCTTGGTATTGGATTGCGGTTTTTCCGCCCTTGAAGACAGCTCCAGCAGCGAGGGATTGGTCAGCGCAAACGCTTACATCGTCACAGATGACATCAGGGTTGTCAAACTCGAGGTCTGCGCCTGTTGCATCCTTGGCAAGCATCAACGGGTTTCCGTTGCCGTCAGCAATCCAAACTTGGGCTTTGTATCCAAGTTCGGTGATCGGTTGATCGCCGGAGTTCTGGATGAAGACTTCGAAGGTCGTATCGATACCTACGAAGATTTCATTGCGGCACTCTGGGTTACACTGGGTTTCTTTCGGTGAAGTAATTGCAACGAGTTCAGCATCTGCACCACTTCGGGCGCCTGTGTCCTCAATTACTTCGGTTTGTTCTAATTGTGTGATGTCGATGTTTGCCATTAGGCTAGCAACCAACAACAGCACGAGCATTACAGGGGTAATTTTTCTCATGTCATATCCTCCAATAAGGGCGGTATCTCGCCCTACGATAAACGACGTATATATACTATGGGTGTGATATTAATTGAAATCTTGTATAAAAATCATTACAAAGGAAACAAAGCGACTGCGAGCCTGACAAAGTGTTAGCTTGAAGAGCGTAATGCTTCCGATGGTTCAATTTTTGACACGGCCCTTACAGGCATCAGCGTAGCGAGATAGACCAGTATTCCACCACCAACAAAGACCCAGAGTACTGTTGACCATGGTAGCACGAGAGCGGCACCCTCATCTTTCCAAATTGCTGAGTGCAAGCCAATGTGGAACATCAGAGCCACAACAATACCGTTGATGATGCCGAGTAGAGAAACCCAACCGATCTCAAGAAGATGCACTCGTGTGACCATACTTCGCGTAAATCCGAGGGCTCGCAGCATACCAATATGCCTCCTTCGTTCTGAAACCGAACGATATGTTACGACTCCAATGCCTGCAATTCCAATGACCAAACCAATGGCAAGGTATCCTTCAAACAATGCGAGGATGGAAAGTACGAGAGCCTGAATCAGTGCAACATCCTCTGCAATCAACGACACGTCAACCCCATCTTTCTCCAAATCCTGTCGAAGATGTTCGGCCAATTCGGTTGCTGCTTCACGTTCGGACGAGGATTTACCCGCCGCTGCAAAGTATCTGACTTCATCCGAATCGAAGGTCGAGGATGCCCGAGCATCCTCAGAAACTGAAACATATACTCGAGTTAGACTTCCGTCGTATTGCTCTACAACGGGTTCAGAGGGCATCCAAATACCAGCTGAGAACAAGTACGATGATTGTTCGAGAATCCCTCCAACCATGACCTCGCGTCGATGACTGGGTTGTTGTGCATCAATGATCGTGATGTTTTCGCCCACCTTAACAGCGAAGATACCAACATTGGCCCCATCCAGGGAGGACTCGAGTCCAAAGGAAGCATCAACAAAGACAACATCTGCTCGATTGTGCATGTTCAACCATGCCTCATCAGAGGATTGTCCAAGCGAGGAATCCCAAATGTGCAAGGGTAATCCTCCGTGCTCTGCGAATTCAACGTCAACACCACGTAGGATGTACGGTGAGCGTTCTTCCTCCTTATTCTCGATGAAGGCTTGGGCACGATACACGCGCCCCACGGCATCGATTTGTTCCATGTCTGCATGTTCCAACTCCCATTCCGAAACTGGACCTTCCAATTGGAGAGGCCGAGACCGGGATGCAGAGAGCATCAACTCAAACTCTCCTTCCGATTCTTCGACAAAATTGCTCGAATAATTTTCGAATTGTAGGGTATAACCACTGAGGACGATAACCGAAAAGACCGTGATCGAAAACATACCCATCACAACGGCCGTCCGAAGAGGTTTATGCAACGGGTACGAAAGTGCAACTGGAACCACTGCCCCGCTCTTGAACGATGCCAGACGCAGGACACTACGAATCATCAGCGGAGCAAGTGCGGCAAGAACAAGGACTCCTGCAAACACCTGAACAAGACCGATGATGATGAATGAAAATTCGTTTGGAGTTAATCCCGAACGTACGGGATCAACCCACGAAGGAAGTCCAGTCCAGACGAGGAGGAGGACACCGATGAAACCGATGGTCCTTCGTGGAGCTTCTCGATAGGTTGGCAGAGAACCCTCTGGAGAGCGTTTTGCTCGGAATACAGGAACGATCCAAAACAGGATTGGACAAATGAACAATACAACAGCACAACCGAGGACGATCCACGCACTGTGCGCCAAGAGATCACCTCCGATGAAGAAAAGGCCAGTGCTGAACAGAACAAGTGCTAATGCACCAATGACGAAGAGATAGAGTCCCCATGGCACATGCTTTGGGACTCGTTGTGGAACGTTCTTGAGGGCATGAACAATGATCATTCGAGAAGACCACAATGCAGACCCATACAATGTCATCATGGCAATGTGGAATCCCCAAAACCAGCCGGCTAACAGCGACGAGATATCCACATGGAACGAAAACACATCGGCTCCAGCACTTGCAAAGACACTCGAAAAGCCGATGCCGATGAACCAAGCAAGACCTACACCGAACAATGAGCCGAAGGCGCACCCGATCGCTGCTGCAATCGATCCTTCAATCATCGCTGTGTAACGAAGGTCTGAACGAGTCATTCCAAGAGCTCGAACAGTTGCGTATTCCTTCTGACGAACATCGATCAGCATTGTGACGATTGTAATGATAAGCAAAATTCCTGCAGCGATCGTGAACGAACCAAAGACGAGAAACATTGCTGACAAGACTCCTGAAGAGGCTTCTGCCTGTTCAAGAGCATCGAGTTTCACCGCTCGTACGAAGAGAGAGAGGTCGTCAATTCCCATCAAGGAGTCGAGATGTTGTTCAAGCGCTGTGAGATCTTGATTTGAGACGTTACCGAAGACAAGCATTGAGCGCTCGTTTTCATCAGCAACTGCCAGGGTCTCTGCATCGCTCATGTTGATGAGGCCGAGAATGACTGGATCCAAGTCCGCTAATGAGG
>JACETE010000001.1 GCA_013911465.1 Candidatus Poseidoniales archaeon | reverse complement strand
AGTCTGGGAAACCGAGCCACTTCCAAGTGCTTTGCGAATCGCAGGTACGCCCCGCCTTCATGTTGATGTAACAACAGCTACTGTCGGAGGACAATTGTATGCCCTTCTCGAAGATTGTTATGAAGGAACTTGTATTCACGTAGGTCACGCAATCATGGATTTACGATATCATGCAGGTGGAGATGAAATTCAAACGTGGACGCCAGTATTTGAGACAATCAATGCAAAGATGGAATTCATGCCCTTGGATGCGATCATCGAGTCTGGCCATATAATACGCGTATCCCTTGCATCAACGGGTGAAGATTACCTTCCAGCAAGCACATCGTCAATCGTGACAATTCAAGAAAGCGAGACATCGACATTGCAGTTGGATATTATTGACCCTGATTCAGATGAAAGGCGTTATTTCACGCCACCAGTATGTCAGCATGAGTTGTGTTCTTCTGCCTAGGATTCCAAACAGTGAAGATTACGCCACTCAGAATCATGAGACAGGCGAATGAAATAATTCCTTGTTCTAAATTGACGTACCCGTTTTCGATGAGATATCCGGCAGATATTGTGGAAATCACATGGCCTATTGAAAGCAAGAGCATGTCTGTGGAAAAGACTCTTCCGCGCATTTCATCTTCGACCCATTGTTGAGTAAGTACGGTCGAAAGAACCCAGTTACCGCCACTCGCAGTATGTGCGAGTGTAACCAAGGCCAATGTCAACAACAATGGCCCTTCCAAACTTAAGCCTACGAAGAGATAGAAAATTCCACTCACTACAATTAACAGTCCGATAAGTCGAGGCCATTTTTCAGAATCTTTGAAGAACCGACGTGCGAGAATAGGCCCGATACCCGTACCAACTCCCCTCGCAAAGAAAAAGATACCAAAACCTAGGGCAGCACCAACAAAATCGATGTTGTTTCCTGCTAACACAAGGAATACACCTGCTAATCCCCCTCCTGCAATATTCCAGGACGTTTTTGCAAAGATGATACGGAAAAGTCGCGGATCGGATTGTATTCGTCTTTGACCAATCCAGATATCTTTCAACGATGAGGTAATGAGAGACCCGGAAGATGCCTTATCGAACGTTTGTGGCACTGTCAAGGGGATAAGCAATAATGTGCCAATAAGGAACGTAATTGAGTCGATGATAAACGCGACCGTTACACCATATTCGGATACAACAAGACCGCCTACAAATGCTCCTAAACACAATGCGGTAGACCACGTTGCACTATCAAGAGCATTTGCAGTTGTGAGGTCTTCCTTTGAAACGATATTTGGCAAGGCTGCACGCTCTGCCGTCACATAGAGCCCGTGCAATGCCATCATGATACCGGAGCAAAGGAACATCCACCACATATCTTCTGGCCCATCAACACCAATGAATGCGAGTGCCAAGAAAATTTGGAGAACGTTTGTAATGATCATCAATCGTTTTCGATTGACGCGATCAGCTAATAACCCAAAGAAGGGTTGCATGAGAGCAAAACATCCCATTCGAACAGCCATTAAGATTCCAAGGAGCAATTCTGAATCTGTGTATTTCAAAATAAGTAGGAATAATGCAATTGTATTGAACCATTCACCAAACATTGAGATGAATGCAGCAATCCAGAATTGACGATACGTTTTGTTCTCTCGAACAAGACGGATGTATGCGTTATCAGACATTGTTTCACTCATTCCTCTTCAATGATGGATGCATCTGAAGTGGAGAGAGAAACCTCGATCCATTTTGATGTAGGTGTGTTGGAGATGTGGGCTGTGGAGTCCAATGGAACGAGTTCATTGGCTTCAGGAAAGTAAGCAGCTAGATTGCCACGTGGAATTTCATATGGTACAACAATCCAGTTTTGAGATTCACGGACAGTTCCATTAAAATGACTCTTCATGTGGACGATATCTCTTGTCTTGAGACTCCTTTCAGACATATCAAGGGCATTCATGAATACAATTCGGCGGTTACCATGTACGCCTCGATATCTATCATGCAATCCATAGATCGTTGTATTGTATTGATCGTGACTTCGGATTGTCATCAACACAAAATGACCGTCGGTTATGTTAACGTCTGGCAGTGGATGTACTGAAAAAGATGCTTTTCCGCTTTCAGTTTTGAATTCACAAGAATCTCGTGGTGGATTCGGCAAAAGGAATCCGTTTGTTTCACGAACTCGATGATTATAATCATTAAATCCATTGAGTGAGCGTTCCATAAGATCACGAATGTTATCGTAATTCTTCATGAACTCTCTCCATGGCAACATATCTGGGCACAAACGAACACCGAGTTGGGCTACAAGGGTAGGTTCGCTAATGAGGCTGGTTGATGCGGGTTTCATATTTCCTTTTGAACGGTGAACAACGCCCATAGAATTCTCTACCGTAACGAATTGTTCACCACTCTCTTGAAGATCGATTTCGGTGCGACCTAAAACTGGCAGAATCAGAGCGGTCTCCCCAGTAATGAGATGGCTACGATTCAATTTCGTAGAAATCTGCACAGTTAATCCAACCTTCTGCAATCCGATTGCAGTTCTTTTGGTATCTGGTGTTGCAGAAAGGAAATTACCCCCCATGGAAATGAATACGTCAACGTTCCCTTGTTCCATTGCATGAATAGCATGAACTACGTCATAACCGTGTTTCCGCGGTATCGAGAAATTCAGCCCCTCCTCGAGTTTCTGTAAGAACGATTCTGATGGAGCTTCCCATATGCCGACAGTTCGATCGCCTTGAACATTGGAATGACCTCGAACTGGACATACACCAGCTCCTTTCCGCCCAATATGGCCACCCAACAAGAGTAAATTAACCACTTCTTGGATAACAGCAACACCGTTACGATGTTGCGTTAAGCCCATTGCCCAACATGCAATAGTAGCATTGGATTCATCACAGAGAGATGCAATTTCCTCAATCAAGGTACGCTCAATACCAGAATCATGAACGATTTCATCCCATGAATACTTGTCAAGCGATGCTCGGAATTGATCGAAACCAATGGTTTTGTTTTCGATAAATGATGTATCAAGCGCACCTGTATCGAGCAGAACTTTCATGATGCCTTTGAGGAGTGCTGCATCACCACCAATACGCACAGGTACGAAGAGATCTGCAAGTTGGGTTGAACGAAAATCACCATTCATGTAATCCTGGGGGTGTTTGAATCGCTGTAAACCTGTTTCAGGAAGAGGATTGATACTGATTATTTTCGCACCTCTCTTCTTTGCGTCTCGAAGCGCTGTTAGCATACGTGGATGATTTGTCCCCGGGTTTTGTCCGATAACCAAAATAAGGTCTGCGTGATTGAAATCTTCCAAATGTACTGTTCCTTTACCGATGCCAATGGTTTCTGTTAATGCTTTACCACTTGATTCATGGCACATATTCGAACAATCCGGCATGTTGTTAGAGCCGAGTGCTCGGACCAATGCCTGATAGAGAAATGCTGCTTCGTTGGAAGTTCGACCTGAAGTATAGTAAACGCCTCGCTCAGGATGACTCATGGATTGTATCTCTTCTGAAATCAGATCAAAAGCGTCGTCCCAATCTATGGGTTGGTAATGGGTTGAACCCTGTGCACGAATCATTGGTTGAGCAATTCTTCCCTGACTGTTTAACCAAAAATCAGATTTTTCCAAAAGATCTGAAATTGAGTATTTTTGGAAAAAAGTTGCATCAACCTTTGCTTTCATAGCTTCATCAGCAACTGCTTTGGCACCGTTTTCACAAAACTCGAAAGAAGTACGATGTTCAGGATCTGGCCACGCACATCCTGGACAATCAAATCCGTCTTTTTGATTGACCATAAGAAGTGTACGAACCGTTTTTGTGAGGCCCATTTTGCGTATTCCATGATTCAAGGAAGAAACTGCCGCAGGAATACCTGCAGCAGTTGTCTTGATTTTGGAAAGGCGTAAACCTGCTGTATCAGGAGGCGTAGTGCCATCGTGCGTCTCCTTCATAACTTGGGCAAATCAATCAATCTCATGAATGCTTGGAGGGAATCCAACTTAATATCCGACTTTCCAAGCACCATCGTTACTCACGAATCCATAAAGAGTAATCTGATGTTCACGAGCTAGTTGAACGGCAGCACTTGAAAACGCACCAAAGGAGGCAATAGCTGGAATTCCAACACGTACAGCTTTGGCTACAATATCCCATCCGCACCGGCCTGAAAGCAATAGCATTGAGTTACTCATTGAATCGTAATCCGAGGAAAGTGCCTTTCCAATTGTCTTGTCAACTGCATTATGCCTTCCAATATCTTCGGCGACAAATTCAACAGTTCCGCTCTGAGTACGGAGCGCTGAACCGTGACAACCTCCGCTTTCCTTGAAGAGGACCATATGTTGTGTGAGTTCATCCAAAGCCGTTTGAATATTATCGAGTGAATAATTGCCCTGTTCATGTTCATCATAATCCGTGGTAATACCGTCAACAAGAAGATCCGGATGATTACATGCACCGCAAGACGAAGTAACAATGCCGTTACGGATAGGTTGTGAACAGATTGAATCATAATGAACGATATGATGTGTATCAAATGAATGATTAAAGTGATCAACAGATGGCACTTCATCAAGGTAACCTTCTGCATAGAGATGGCCCATATGCAATTCGATGAGATCCATTGGCGTTGCCAAGAGTGTTGTATGGCAGTACACGTTTCCAGTTTTGTCAAGTGCTGTCAATTGAATTGCGAATTCTTCAACAACTGTTTCCTTTCGAATTTCGATACCCGTATTCGATAAACGTTGGAGAGGCAACTTTTTTTGACCATTACTCATGATCATCCACCTCAATATCAAAGAATTCAAACTGTAGCGCTACAAGTTCTGCTGAACTCTTGGCATTCGCATAAGCCTCCAATGGCTCGCGATTGAGTTCTAAGAATCGTTCACCCCATCGAAATTTACTCAGCAATTCTCGAGCCTGGTCGATTCTTCCAAGTAAATAGAGAGATGCTGCTAATGCCTCCACTGTGGAGAGCTTTCCAGCCTTCCCCCAATTAACCGGGTTTGCAGCAAGTAGTAACGGCAACATACGTGGTTGTAGACGTGTCTTTCTCATGACATGTTCAACGGAGCTCTCGATTTGGGCCCATGAACAGTCAAGTCCTACTAACGCTCCATTCTGTTCGAAAAGATCCCGGTCTTCAGGTCCAAGGACCTTGCCACACAACGGTTCCAAAATGATACCCTTTCTAGGTAGTCTTCTGAAATCTTTGTGCAATCTCAGTAACTGATCTTTTGATGCTCGGACCGCTGTGTTCTTTTTTGGGTCATCTTGTGCAAGCCAGATGGCATGTACCGGAATGTCCATGCTTTCACCGCAAATCTTTGAGATAATCTCCAATGGTCATTCCACGGCTGTTAGCATTCTTTCCAATCATGGATTGATGTTCTCCACTCGATTCAATCATCAGTTCAATCCCAAGAATCATTTCGAATTTACGTACCACGGAATCGGTTGGTGTTTTCCCAGTTTCTGCTGATTTGATGACGTTGATGGTCTCCGCCATTCTCTGTCCAAGTTCTGCTTGTGACCACCCCTTTGATTCACGTCCGCTGATAATGCGACGGGAAAAATCATCTGCAAGTTCTTTTTCTGATTTATTCATAATGTTGTTTTTACGAAATGTACGTTGCTTTGGTTTCCCCACAGGGGTTCTACGAGCGCGTGCAAGGCCAGGAGCTTCCTGTTTAGGCTCTAGGTTCATCTGAACAACGCATTTCTGACAAATTGCCAACATTGCTTTGTTTACTCGATGTTCTCGAATTGAAACCTTGGTGGCTCCGCATAATTCACAATCCCCCATCGTATCCCCATTCTCTCCTCACCGTGACATTTGATGAACCCTTCGCCGTTGTAATCAATTCTTTACGATGAGTTGATGAACCCTAGGCCCGAGGAATAAACGATTGGCATGGGCAGTGAAGTTGAACGAAATTCAGATGCTGTGAAAAATCATCGAGAGGATGAATTTCAAAAACTCGAACAAGATTATCGTCAATTGCAGGAACAGACACAAGAGTTGATCAGTGAGCGAACGCACATTGAATCTGAACTTCGGAACGTCAAAAAGCAGGCTGGTCGCCTTGAAGAAGAGGTCAGGCATTTGCGTGCACCCCCTCTCATAGTAGGCACATTGCAAGACGTACTCGATCCTGAGCGGGCAATTGTCCGATCATCAAATGGTACGGTATTCCAAGTATCCCTCAATCAACGAATAGAACCCGATCTCCTCAAACCTGGTACAAGAGTTGCTTTGAACCAAGATTCACTTTCTCTCGTTGAAGTTCTTCATGACGCATGGGATCCAATTGTGAGTGGTTCTGAAATGGTTGAAAAACCCGATACTACGTATGAAATGGTAGCAGGACTTGATGATGAGATTCTTTCCGTTCGAGAGGCCATTGAACTTCCGTTGACAAAACCACACTTGTTTACGAAGGTGGGTATCAAACCTCCAAAAGGTGTTCTTCTTGTCGGTCCTCCAGGTTGCGGAAAAACGTTGCTGGCAAAGGCGGTAGCTCACCATACCAATGCCACCTTCATTCGGATGGTGGGTTCTGAACTTGCTCAGAAATACATTGGTGAAGGAGGCAGACTAGTACGAGAATTATTTTCTTTGGCGAAAGATAAATCTCCATCAATTATCTTCCTTGACGAAATTGATGCAATAGGCGCCAAAAGGTTGGACGGGTCGACAAGTGGTGATCGAGAAGTTCAACGTACGTTGATGCAATTGCTTGCCGAATTGGATGGATTTGATGAATTGGAACACGTGAAAATTATTGCTGCCACCAATCGTCCTGATATTCTCGATGATGCACTTTTACGCCCTGGTCGATTTGACAGAATTATTGAAATCCCAATTCCCGAAGAAGAGTCACGTAAAGCGATCTTGAGCCTTCATCTATCAACCATGAACACGAAAAATGTGCGACTTAAAGCCATGGCAAAGGCCACTGAAGGGTTCAGTGGTGCTGAACTCAAAGCAACTTGTGTTGAAGCTGGGATGATCGCAATTCGTTCGGACCGAGATACTGTTTTGCATAGCGATGTGGTGGCAGCAATCGAGCGACTGAACAAGAAAAAATCCAAATCTGGTAACACATCTTCCCCTGAAGGTTTGTATGGATGAAAGGTGAATGTTCAAAGTCCGACGTGAAAACCCAACATCATGTCAAGTGGTATTGTTGAGTGCGTCCCAAACATATCTGAAGGAAGAGATATTGAAAAAATCAACAGGATTGTGGATGCTGCACGAATCGAAGGCGTTAAAATTCTTGGTGTCGAACCTGATCCAGATTACAATCGAACGGTAATTACGTTTGCAGGAATCGTTGGTGCGGTAGAACAAGCAGCCATCAATCTTGTTTCAAAAGCGATTGAAGAAATCGATATGCGCTACCATTCTGGTGAACATCCCCGCATGGGATGTGTTGATGTTTGCCCATTCATTCCAATCTCCAATACAACCATGGACAATTGTGTAGAGATGGCTAAGCGTGTAGCAAATACAATTGCAGAACTTGACGTTCCTGTTTTCCTTTATGGATTTGCAGCGGATCATGAAGATCGTAAACTACTATCAAGACTACGCAAGGGTGAATATGAAGGATTAGAGGACCGGTTCAACGGATCTACAGAAATCCATTCAGGCACAACGCGATTACCCGATCTCGGCGAGGTTACCTGGACGGAAAAGGCTCAGAAATCTGGAGGAATCACCATTGGTGCACGAGATATATTACTGGCTTACAATGTCAATATCGATGATGCTGACCCTAAAGTAGCGCAACAAATCGGCTCGCTTGTTCGCAGTTCAGGACGTTTGATCAAAACTTCAGATGGTGAGAGGAAATTCAGAACGGTAGGTTTGCTGAAGCACGTTCAGGGCATGGGAGTTCCACTTGAATCACACAACATAAGTCAAGTATCCATGAATCTACAAAATTTCAATGTTACAAATTTACATCACGCATTTGACACAATCGATAGTTTATGCAGAAATATGGGTCGGATGACAAAAGGAAGTGAGCTGGTAGGAT
Organism: Candidatus Poseidoniales archaeon; assembly: GCA_013911465.1. GTDB lineage: Archaea > Thermoplasmatota > Poseidoniia > Poseidoniales > Poseidoniaceae > MGIIa-L2. The sequence continues at coordinate 45,783 of JACETE010000001.1, read as the reverse complement.
TGGTGCCTTTGCAAGCAATGCTTGATGCAGGTTGTTGGTATGCAGGAGAAGGATTGAGTGATGAAGAATACATCGCAATTGCAATTGAACGCTTAGGATTAAACTCAATCGGAGAATTTAATCCAAACGATCGCATCATAGAATTAGCACTGAGGGAGGAAAAAGTATGACATGGGCGGCAAAAACACTACGTGAATTTCAAGATGCATTAGCAAGCAGTGATCCTACTCCCGGAGGAGGATCTGCTGCTGGAGTTGCTCTAGGGCAAGCAGCAGCATTGGCTGTGATGGTATCTGATCTCACCTTATCGAAAGATTCACTCCAAGATGGTTGGACAATATCAGAAAACGTGAAACTTGTGGCAATACCACTATTGGATGAGGGGTTGGAGCTTGCTACTCAAGATAGTGCTGCATTTGATGCTGTAGTCGCATCGTTCAGACTGCCTAAGGCAACTGATGATGAAAAAGCATCCAGAAGAGATTCGATACGCTCAGCAACCTTGGGAGCTGCAGAAGTACCGTTTCGAACAGCTACAAAAGCATTGGATTTGCTTGAACTCTTACCTGAACTAGCAGAGAAAGGAAATCCAAATGCAGCATCCGATGTAGGTGTTGCGGGGTTACTGGCTTCTGCAGCATTGAAAGGGGCAGTCTTCAACGTAGAGATCAATCTGGAATCTCTTCCAGAGTCTTATGGAGAAGAAATGCGAGAATCCTTACCGAATATTGTCGAAAAAGGACGTATTTATTCACGACAATGCATGGATGCAGTTCGTCTGAGATTAACGGACCAATGACCCTGGACCTATGTCACCGTCGATTGTGACAAGACGAACGATATCATTTCCGTCATCTGCTGCAAGCATCATCCCCTCACTAACCACTCCACGAAGTGGGCGAGGCTTGAGGTTGGCAACAAAAACAACAGATTTGTTCAAAAGTTCTTCAGGTGAATAATATTCTTTGATTCCTGCACAAATGGTTCTTCCATTTTCTGATCCATCTTCTAATTTCACAACATACAAACGATCCGCATTAGGGTGATTTTCCACAGATAGAATTTTGCCAACACGTAATTCTACCTTCATGAACGATTCAAAATCGAGATATTCTATTCCTTCTGGCGTTTCGGTTTTCATGCTTTTCTTCTCCTTTTTTCCACCTTTTACTGAATGAGATACATCATTTGAATCATCAGAATTTTCAACAAGTGATTGTTCTTCTTTGACAATTTCTTCAACATCTAAACGCTTGAACAAAGGCTCGAATGTTGATGAAGGCGTGGTGACTTGTGTTGACCAATCTATTGCATCATTCCAATGAGTATCACACAGTGCGGTTTGAATTCCTAACATCTTCCATAACTTTTCTGCACTGAAGGGCAGGAAGGGTTGAGTAACAATTGAAAGATAACGGCAAATCCGCCATCCAAATGCTAACGAGGAGAGAGATTCGGAACGACCATCAGCATCTGTTTCGGTTTTGAGGTGATTCCAAGGCATTGCTGATTGAAGGAGTTGATTACCATGTTGTGCAGCAGTCATTGCTGTTCGTAATGCTTCTTTGTAGCGGTGTCGTTCCAAGGATTGAGTCATGTCTGCGTGGAGTTGTTCAAGAGTTGAACAAAGTCCGTCGTAATACTGGAGCGTATCAAAATCTGGCAAGGAATCTCTGCCTGGAGTGTCAGGTAAACGTGCTGCGAGTGACATCACACGATTGGCAAAGTTGCCATACGTCGCAATGAGTTCGTTGTTGATTCGATCAACAAATTCATTCCAAGTAAAATCTGTATCATGAGATTCAGGCATGTTAATACTGAGATAATAGCGTAATGTATCAGGGTCAAATCGTTCGAGGAAAGAGGGGAGCCATATGGCATGTTTTCTTGACTTCGAAAATTGACCACCACCCAACATGAGATATTCCATAGCTGGAACGTTATCCTCCAATCGTAGATCCCCACTTTGAGGAAGACCCACTGGATCGTTAGCATTCTTGCCATTACGTACATGGTTTAATCCCATGAGAATAGCGGGCCATATGACGGTATGGAATGGAACATTATCTTTACCTAGGAAATAGTAATGACGTTGGTTGAAGTTATCACGTTCAAGCCACCAATTTTCCCATGAATTGTCATCAGCATAGGATTCCGACCATATTTGTGAACAAGTAAGATACCCTTGAACAGCTTCAAACCAGACGTAAATGCACTTGCCGTCCCAATCAGTACCATCAAGTGGAACTTCTATGCCCCACTCAAGATCTCTCGTAACTGCTCGAGGTTGGAGTCCCATATCGAGCCACTGTTTTGTCATAGCCCGAACGTTAGGTTTCCAAACCGAATGGTTGTTCTCCGCATGTTGTTCAAGTGCTTCTTGAAATAAATCTAGCCGATAAAAGAGATGTTCTGTATCTCGAATTTCCACATCCAATTCAGGATTCATTTTCGAAATAGGATTCTTTAGTTCCGATGATTCATACGTAGCTCCACAAGAATCACATTGGTCTCCGCGGGCTCCATCTGCTCCACATGATGGGCAGGTGCCCTCAATGTAACGATCAGGAAGAAATCGGCCTCCTCCATCTGGATGAACTTCGTAATATTGTTGCATTGTCTTGCGTTCAAAAAATCCAGCGTCGTAAAGTTTCTTGAAATTATCTTGGACTTTTTGTTTATGCTGGTGATCGCTGGTTCGGTTGAAGAGTGAACCTCCGTATTCAACTCCGCGTTTGTCAACATTTGGCATCCATGTGCAACCTAGATCGAGCAATGCTTGAGAATTAATGGAATGATATTGGTCGACAACATCCTGCGGTTCAATGCCATCTTGTTCCGCACTAACCGTAATTGGAGTTCCATGTTCATCAGAACCGGATACCATCAACACACGATTTCCACGGGCTCGTTCGAAGCGTGCATGGATGTCTGGTGGCAGGTAACATCCGGCCACGTGACCGAGATGTAGAGGTCCATTCGCATATGGCCATGCCACGCAAATTAGTACGTGGTCACTATCCGCCATGTTCATCGCTAATCGGCATTGATTTTCAAATCAACCCTTGAAGCCTTCCAAAAACAACATTTTGAAGAAGAAGGACGTATTGGGATAGATTATCCTACGGACAGGAGTTCAAGTTCAACATGAACCTCACATTACTGATTTTTTACACAGCACTCGCCCTTGGCGTATCGTTTCTTTGTTCAATACTTGAAGCAGTAGTCCTCTCAATTCCAAACACTCAGGTGGCCGTTTGGCAGAAGGATGGTAACAAACGCGGAGATTTGTGGTCGAAACTCAAGGCAGACGATGCAGTTAAACCACTAACTGCAATTTTAACGCTCAATACAATTGCTCACACAATGGGAGCCGCAGGTGTAGGTTCAGAGGTTCAGAATCAATTTGGTAACGAATATCTGACAATCGCTTCAGTTATCCTAACGCTTGCTGTATTGTTCCTATCTGAAATCATTCCGAAAACACTTGGTACAGCGTATTGGAGACAATTATCGATGATGACAGGTGTTCTACTCAATTGGATTACCATAGTACTCTTCTTCATTATCGCACCTATTCAATGGATGAAGAAAGTTCTGCCAAGTGCTGATGGTCAATTGGTCACACGAGATGATCTTGCTGCCCTTGCAGACCTTGGTGAAGAAGAGGGCGCATTGATGAGAGATGAAGAAACCGTTATTCTCAATCTACTCAGACTTCGGGAAATTTCAATTACAGAAGTTATGACTCCACGGGTTGTTGTTACTGCTTTGAATCAAAGTATGACCATAAAAAACGTCCTAGACGAATATCCCGTTTTGCGATTTTCAAGGATGCCGGTGTTTGATGAGTCTGTTGATGATATTCAAGGCGTCGTCATTCGTTCTGAACTTCTCGTTGCAGCAAGCCGCGATGAGTGGGAACGAAAGGTCGAGGAATTCATGAAACCTGTAGAGTTTATTTCGACCACACAAAGTGTCGATACTGCATTGGATCTTTTCCTCGAACGCAGGCAACAATTCGCAGTGGTTCAAGATGAATTTGGAGGCACATCTGGTATTCTTACTATGGAAGACGTTTTAGAAACGCTTCTTGGTGAGGAAATTGTCGATGAACTCGATGAAGTCGATGATATGCGTGAACTTGCACGTGAACAAGCAAGTTCAGGAGAAGAGGAGTGAATGCTCTTCCATCCATTTACTAATTAATGAATCACGTGTTGAATTGTTTTTTTCGTAAGCATGTTTCAAATCTTCTACGATATGATATTTGAACTCAGTTTGTCGATTGTTGTGAACATCAATGAGTAAATCTGCATGCTTCCTTCCGAGAGTAGCATCAAATTTCGCCTGTACGAGTAGTGTAGGACAGGATGGCATTCCCCATTCAGGTGTCGAAAGCATTGTGATGGATGAAACTGCAAAATGACTTGGGTTCAGGAGATTGTAGTAACGTAGCAATCTGTTCATCATCGGCCTATGCAACGTACTAGGAATTTTAAGGTACTCGCACGTTTGATTATTGATCAATTCATACGATGTAACAGGTGATTCTAAAATAATTCCAATAGCGTTATCTGATGTATCCAGGGATGGACGTAATGCACGTTGGGCAACGAAACCACCTAAGCTATGACCATGAATAAGGAAACCGTTTGATAACCAACCCCTTTTTTGGAAAAGTGATAGGGTCTGCTCTAGATCATAACAAACATGCATTGCAGCCCAATGTTGGACTTTTTTGTTACCGCCGTGGGCGCGCATTTCAAAGAGTACACAATTGTATCCGCATTGTTGGTATAACTCAGCTCTCCCGATCATGTTCATCGCTCTCGAGTTCCAGCCGTGTACAAGAATCGCCATAGGTTTGGATGGATCTATCTCTTTGGCTAACCATCGAACAGGATAATCAAGAATCTGGTATTGTTCCCATGCCCAACCTTCTGGCGCTCCTACATCTTCACGTGATGTTGGCAATCGTAACATAAAACCAAGACAAAGGGCTAACCACAAATCAACGATGGATATTGGTAAAACGATGAATATTGGAGTCGTTAGATCAAGGATGTATAATCCGAGAACGAGAATAATCCAAAAAAATAAATGCAGCTGGAACGCTACAAACCGATGAGAATACATGGGTATTAATCCCTTCAGTCTTCTGTTTGTTCAACGGTTGTTTCTTCTTCAGAGTCTTTCATTGAAGCCTTCTCTTCACGAGCCTTGGCTCGTTCTTCAACACGTTGAGCATACTTTTCACCAAATTGACTCATGCTTTCCAATCGGGCTCTGAATCCTGACGTTGCCTTTTCTTCTGAAACATAACGTACGAGATAAGCACTGAAAAGAAGGTCAAACAATCCTTGGTTGAGTTCGCTGTTACGGGTGAATTGCCAATTAACGATCCAGAGTACCATAAACACAGCACCCACTGATGTGAACACAATAGGGGATGTTCCACCGTCAGCAATTTGTCCTGCTTGGGTGAAGATCATGATAAATCCAACAAGTGACATCAGGCCTAAGTTGTTAACAAAAAGACCATGAAGGAAAAGAGGCTTGCTTCCATCGCCACGAATTGAACGTGTAGAGGAGGTGTATTGGCCAAGGTTTCGCCCAGTGTAGATTGGCAGGAATATTGCATTGAATATCAGAACCAGGAAGGCGATGATGAATAAAGTTGTATTGGCTCCCCCGCCGCTCCTCGCTCCGGTCAGAACGTTCATGACCAATGCTGCGATAAGTAAAGCGAAATTTGCTGTGAAATTTACCCACCAGCAAATCACTCGACTTAATTTTGGTGCGATCTCAAATTCTGATGAGAGTCCTTCTGGACGTGCCTTCTTTACTTTCACCTTCTTAGGCTTCTTTTCCTTTTTCTCTTTCTTAGGAGAAGGTTTTGCCTCAACCGGTTTCGCTACAGCAACAGGTTTGGCCTTTTTGACATCTTTTTCAGTTGATTCAACTTTATCGAGTAATCCCATATTCTCGCCTCTTTCATGTATACATTTCAGAAATTTGTTTGTATATTTCAAATTCACCTGATTCTACGAACTTCGTAATCGAACTGTCGGGCATGTTGCCAAGTTGTTCATCGATAATCTTGAAGAATTCACCACGTCGCTCATCATCGATAGCAGATGGATCAGCTCCAACTTCCTTGAATAACTCAAATCCATCCGATGCGAGGAAGGATTCGATTGCTTCCTCAGGCAATTCATCACCAAGTAAATCGTTCACAATGGTGAAGAATTGTGAGAACAATTCATCGGCCTCATTATCATCTTGATGGGTTTCTTCGGCCGGTTCAGTTGCTGAATCCGAGTCAGTCGACACTTGTGTTTCCGTTACTGGACTCGCTTGACTCATCAACGAACGACGTTCGGCCATCAGTTGTTCCAATTGAGGGACTAAAATGCGGAGGGCTTCCTTATCACCTGCTGATTTAGCAGATTTGTATTGGGGTTTGAGTTCACGCAATAGGTTTTCAACCTCTGTTAACCGATCATGCTCTTCTTCATCGAGAAGTTCAACCACTGGAGCGTTTCGTGCTTCATTGAGGGCTTCTTCACGTTCTTTCTTTCGCAAAACGATGATGTCACGATCGAGAGAATGCCCAAAACGATCGGAATATCGATCCAATAGTGAACCCGTTTCTCCAGAACCAAGTCGGTCGATTGCTCCATAAATCTGAGGCAATGGTTTCGCAGAGCGTTTTGCCCACAAATCTCCGTATTCATTGGAATTGTCATCTGGTTGTTGTGCCTGGGGTGGGGAAGGTTGAGGTGCTCCAGGCACCGTAGGCGCTGGAACGGGCGCTGGCACAGGTGATGCTGGCAATTCAGGGAGTGGTTGTGGTTCTGGAGTTGGTGCAGCGGGCAAAGGCGGCAATGGCGCTCCTGGTAAAGGCGGCATGCCTGGAAGAGGAGGGAGTGGAGAAGGGGCTGTTTCTGTTGATTTGTTCTTTTTTCGACGTCGCATACCTTCACCTCTAAATTGACTGGAGGCCATACTACCCTTGAACCTTACCACAATCAGTACTGAAAATTTGAGATATTATGTTCAGGATTTTCAAACCATCTTGCCCCAACCTTTGAGATTCAGAAATGTCGCTGCTGATTCAGAAACATGAAGCCGATCTCCCGCAGTCACATCATGTTGGTCTTGCCCAAATCGTAGAATTGCATCGTCGACTATAATTTCAACATCCATCGATTTATCTGTACCAAAGACGAATGCCTCATTCAACGCATCAAAAGGATTCGAACCATCAGAATCTAAACGATTCAACGGGAATTCTGTTACCCTCATTCCTGTTTTCCCATGAAGCGATGTTGGCCAACGAATTTGACGACGAACATCGATGGTTACCACTTCATCGGTTTCACCTGCAGCACCCAGTACAATTGATGCATCGGATTTCACCAAATCAAGGAACAGACCCTGATTGGTGCCTAACCGTGAAATTTGGCCATTAGTAACGGACTCACGTCGTTCTTCATGAAGAAACATGTCCGCGAGTTTTTGGATACTCACTGGGCCTTTTCCTGGTTTTCCTTCTCGTTGAAGATTATCTTTGAGCCCAAGATGTAGTTCTTTCATTATTCCTGCCGAGTTTTCATTTCTCTCTGCAATCTGAACGAGCTTATCGATCAATGTCGGAATTTGAGTTCGGATTCGTTTGGTCCATCCATTTGCACGAACGTCATTGAAGCGAGTCAATCCACCTTGCACGTCGACACCTTCGCCACGTATGTGAGAAACGAGTTCTCTTCTCGCTTCCGAATCCAAATGGAATAACGACGGATCCCGATAGTGAAGATGGAATCCTCTATGTCCGGAAAAAGTAACTTGAAGAAAATCTTCTTTGAAACCAAATTCAGGTTGAAGAAAGTCATGCCATAGGGAATAAGCCTGGTCACGAATAACATCCAACATGCCAGGGAAATCTCTGTCCGTTACACCCGGCAAATGGTCTCCATCAAGATCAAAAATGAGGTCAGCACCTTGCCATATTTTGTTGTCCATTTTCATCTCATAGGGCTTTTGCCAATACGCAGTGGAATAGAAACATGAATGCATGGCGCGTTCTGAAAGAAATCGTCTCAGGTCTTGCTCATTTCTGAACGATTTGTGTCGTAGTGGAGGCGAACCTCCAAATGGAATAAACATCCATTCTCTCTTTGGCATTCGTGGTGGTCGCCAAAAGGTTGAGTCACGATAATATTGGCCAAAGCGATGTGCAAACCGTGCCCATCCTGCTGAAGCCATGTTAAGCCCAGAAATTGACAGTTCTTGAACGCGACCCTAAGCGTTCTTCATGTAGAATTTCTCTTCTGTTTCTCCGACAACGGTAACGGTATCGGCTCCAGTGATTGCCACATAGTGGTCCCAGCAAAAGTAATGTTGATTGTGTACCATTGCAGAACCGAACGTAAGTCGAATACCACAATCATGACATCGAGGTCCAATCTCTCCATTTGGTGCTTGTGCAAGTTGGACATGTTCGTGTGGCATCATCTCACCTGATTGTTGCTAAAGGTCTCGGTTCTAAAAGGTCGTGATAGATTAAGCCGATTCTGGGACATTGCTGTTTTGAACCCAATCCATCAGATCAAGTGCGACTTCACAGGATTCACTCACTTCTATGTGTTCATCAGAAAGGAATTTCTTGAGGGTGGGGATGGCTTTGTGGTTGCCTATTGCTCCAAGGGCTTCAGCAGCTTCATGTCGAACCATGACATGCTCATTGTTGTCAGAAAGAATTCTGATCAACGTTGGTAACGCCTCATCCATTTGCATTTGACCGAGAACGTAGGCTAGTTCATGACGCAGCAAAGCACTTTCTGAGATAAATGCTTCACAAAGAATCAGACAAGCCTCAGGTGAGCGGATATTTCGTAGCTTGAAAACAGAACGCATCCTTTGAAACATTTTTTCGTTTTCATCGAGAAGAACAGTTCGTAATTCATTCAACTGAACCGTATTTGATGGAGGTGCTGGGTCGACTGAACCATATTCACTGGTTGCCGGTCTTAGTTCCACCGTAATCACTCCTTTGAACCAATGAATGAAAGACCATCTATGTCAAAATCGGCACGAATCATTCCAATTTCTTGCCCTTCTTTCAAAAATTGGCGGATGGAGGAACGACCTTCAGGTTTGTAATCGATTGTCCGGTCATTAACGTACATAGTGACGAATTTCTGATTTGTCTCGTCATCGATACCTCTACCCCATGCTTTGGCAAACTCCAAAGCCTCATCTGGATGTTGAATGGAATGCTCGATACTCATTTTGGTATACATCGTAATGTCTTCCATTATATCCTGCCCCAAATCTCTGCGAACGACATTGCCGCCAAGTGGCATTGGCCAACCATCTGTTCGTTCATTCCACCAAACACCTAGATCGATAAGAACATTGAGATCGTGTTCAACATACGTGAGTTGACCTTCGTGTATGATGAGGCCACATGCGTAAGTATCGTCAAGAATACGAGGAATGATTTCATCAAAGGGTACAACTTCGAACTTCACATCGCCCCAAGCCAATCGAAGACCGAGATAAGCAGATGTCTTGATACCAGGGATTGCAATTACAGATTCTTTTGCTTGTTCCAAAGACAAGCCCTGTTTTGCAACAATCATTGGCCCATATCCTTCTCCCATTGATGCACCGCAGTTCATCAGTGCGTAGTGTTCTGAAATATCAGGATATGCATGGATGGAGACTGCTGAGACTTCCAATTCCTGATTCATTGCGCGGTGATTGAGCGTTTCAATATCTTGCAGTTCATGTACGAAATTGTAACCGGGCGTAGGAAATGCATTCGTGGTCATTGCATGAAACATAAATGCATCATCTGGGTCTGGAGAGTGTCCAATCCTGACAATTAAATTGCCATCATCGTCTCGTGGTAGTTTCGACATGGCCAAACCAAAGTCACTCCCTTCAAGAACCAACCGCATCATTCCATAAACAACTGGCAAGGTCAAAATACGGATTGTTTATGTAATTGGTGACATAGTTCACGACATGGAAAACAGAATCCGACAGGGGGCGTCTCTTTTGTTGGTGTGTTTCATGATTGCAATTGTCGGTTCTGCTGGTGCAACACCCGCCACAGGACTCTTCTTCAAAGAAGCATTCGTCGTCGAAAATGCTGATAGTGGTCACAGAACTATCGAGGCTGATTCGTCACAGAATATTTTTGCTTCATTCGGTTCGAATATGTACAAACTTGATTCAGATGGAACTGTCCTTCAAGAGCGTATTTTTGATACTGAAATTCTTGCTACTTCACTTTCACCTGATGAAACTAAGATCGCCCTAACACTTCGGACCACTGCGTCAAACAGTGACACGATTCATATCATCACAACCTCAGACCTATCTACAATAATCTCGAGTGATGAAACCATATCCAATGCTCATATCCTCATGTGGTCACCAAATGGTGCTAACGTTTACGCAAATTCTCCTGAAACCGGGGTTCTTCAACTCAACCGAGACACACTCGAACAAGAGTCATCTTACATTGGAAATCACACTGGGCCGATGGCGTGTTTCGATGTATCGGAATCAAGTGGCAGTGTCCTCACAGCAGATCGCAATGGATTGATTCAACTGTGGGATGACGATGGTGAGGTTCTCCACCAGACGATTCAATTGCAATCAACCATCAATGCTTGTACAATCGGAAAAGATGATGAATATTTCTCAATTGCCACCCCCGATAATGGAATCAGAAAATGGACATTTTCAGGTGCAGAACTAAAAGCTATTGACATTGATGACGTATTGAGATATGAAATTAATGATGACCTGAATATTATTTATGCGCACAAAGATTCACCGTATCAGCACATCCTTGCATATGATCTCCTCAATGAAATCACAATTGGTCAACTTACCATGTTCCATGAAATAACAGATTATTCAATGATAACCAATGAAATTGGTGAACTTTCCAATCTTTTCACAAACTCCAAAGTGGATTACATTGTCGCATACGCAACGGAAATTGAGAAACTCGGGCTCGGAGATTCCGGTACAGATACGGACGGCGACGGTGTTCCAGACTCATTGGATTCCGATGACGACGGGGATGGAATTGAAGACAACTGGGATCTCAATTGTGTTGATGTTGGCATAGCATGTGAACTCTTGCCGAATGAAAACTATATCCGCAGCATCGAGTTGATTCTCAATTCAACACATCTTATTGTTGATCAATCATTTACACTCAACAAGCAACATTCTGCAAGTATTCGGGACATCTCGAGATTCTCACTCGATACAGACATTAGACTCTCTCAGGATGAAACTCAATTGTTTGCTGACTCTATATGCCTCAGTATGCAGCAAGATGTCATAGCGGCATCTATAGCCTCATTCATTTCAATTCAAAACACATCGATTGCACTGGATGAATTTGATTGTAAAGTGACTGAAGGCATGGTTCTCATGCCTGCAAATGATAAGACATCACACATCCGATATTCAATCCAATTAACGTATCGATTTGATGCGCCTCAAAACCTAGATCAATTGACGATTCAACTTGATAATCATCGATTCCCAGCAAACGGTAGTATCACAGAATTAAGTGAACAGCATCCTATTTTTGTCACACTAAGTGGAGAAGGAATCAATTCTGAACAATATGTTCCATGGCACATTCAGGAAGAAAGTGTTCAATTTTCACTCACAATCGTTCAAACTGATGATCAGGATATCGATGCTACGTCATTGATTTCTTCACCGATAGTTCTAGTTGTTCTTCTCCTTGGAATTGGGGCATCAGTTCTTGGTGGTATCTTTTTATTCCGAAAGCAATCGAGTAAGTCATCTTATCAAATAACGCTTGATGATGAAGAATTCGATGATGATGAGGATGAATACATCGAGGATTCATTCTTTAATGAATTAGAGGAGTTCGAAGAACCACAACAAATGGAGCAACCTGATGAGAAGACAGTAGCATCAAAACGAGTACCCGTGCGCAAGCGTTCTGTTAACGAAGCAGAAAAACTTCTCCAAGAGTCCTCTCAAGAAGTCGTTCGGAAACGAAAAGCGAAACAATCAACAAAAGAACCTGTTCGTACAAAACGGCGAAAACTTAGTGATTCCCAGACAACATCAGAACCACGGAGGCGCAGAGCTGTCAAGAGACCCCAATCCGAAGATGATTTTAATTGACTGAGATATGTGATTTACCACAGGAATGTCAACTTTTCTTCCATTCCGCAACATCGCATGAGATATTCTTGTAATCCATCGACATGCTCGTCATCAAGACGGTTGAAAACTTCTCCGAAATATCGATTTAATCGATCCATTGACATATCAGAGTGCAAATGCGCGTGTAGCAGAACCTTCTCCCTCGTTAGCGGATCGTTTTCAAATGAGTGCAATCGTTCCAAAAGTGCTTGATGCGCCAAACGAACCGCTTCAATTGGTGTATCTTTTCGAGCCGCGAAGACACCGAATACCATTGGTTGACCGGTACGTTCTAACCAGGCCTGGCCGAGGTCGAGACGAACAAGTTCTGGATCTGTTTTTGCTCGATCAAGAGCCCTGTCTCCAATCAGTAATGCTCCATCACACCGTTCAAGCATCGAATCAAGATCAGGCCCCATCTCAACAGGACGTGGATCAAGGCCTCGCTCTTTCAGTAGGAATTTGAGAAGTGCAACAGAAGAGGATGAATCCGTTGGCAGAGCAATGTCTCTCATTTCTTCTAACGGTCGATTTCCAAAAACCAAGACACTTCCTACTTCACCCTTCGAGCATATTCCTATTTCTGGAACAAGAGCCAATTCCTCATGGTGTTTTGCAAAATCGGCTGCGGGAATCGGAGCAAGGACACAATCCCGTCGCAGGAGATGACCAGTTAACCAAGAAGGGGGGGCTGGTAAAACGTGAAACGAGCTGTCCAATCCAATAAATAGCGGATCACAATTCATGAATGCAACTCTGCCTATTGTATTCATCCATCGTGGTACATTTTGAATCAATAAATCACCTCATGCCATTGGAAGCCTTTTGACCGGTTGAGGAGGCGTATATTCTTCAAACGAGGTGTATGTTGTATTTCGCTTGACTGGAATGCATCCAGCATTTTCAACGAGTTTAGACAATTGAAGAAGATCGTGTGTTAATGGAGTGGTTGAACCAGCAAGATGCATAATCGATTCTTGTTGCACGGTTCCATCGATATCATCTGCACCAAATTGTAGAGCGAGTTCAGCAAGTTCATCACCAATATTCATTCGATATGCTTTGATGTGTGGTATGCTGTCAAGAAGAATTCGAGAGACGGCAATGACTCGCAAGATTTCTTGGCCTGTTGAAAGTTGAGCCATTGGTAATCGTGTTGAATCCGGGAGGAAGGGGTAAGGTACGAAGCATTGAAATCCGTTCGTCTCTGTTCCTAAATCTCGTAACTTGAGAATGTGTTCGACGCGCTGTTCAACAGTTTCAATTGTACCAAACAACATTGTACAATTACTTGGTAAGCCAATTGTATGTGCTGCGCGATGAATGTCGAGATACTCCTGGCTTGATTCTTTTCCGTTACAAATAACTGCGCGTACTTCGTCATCAAGTATCTCGGCGCCTCCACCTGGAAGAGAGGTTAGACCTGATTGTTGGAGTATACTCAACGTATCAATAATTGAGAGATTCGAGAGTTGGGAGAGGTGTTTGATTTCAACTGCAGTTAGTGCTTTGATCGAAATATGTGGGTGTTCTCGGCGTATCCGTTCGAACAGTTGTGAATAGTGCTCAACGGTCCATTCAGGATGCAACCCGCCTACTGAATGAACCTCGTTCACAAAGGGTGAAAATTTCGACAACTCATCCAGATAATTATCAATGGTAAGAGCATAGGCATCTTCAGCTTTTGGACCTCTTCGAAAGGCACAAAATCTGCAAGCAAGTACGCAAATATTGGTTTGATTAACGTGAACATTAGAATTAAAATATGCACGATTTCCAAACATTGCAACTTTATGGAGATGGGCTAACTTACCAAGTTCGAAGAGATTGGGAGTGTTGAACAATTCAACACCGTCGAATCGGTTTAGGGGAGTTCCTTTGAGGATCTTATCAACAATCGGCTGGAGGTCTTCTGACCACGATTCCTTCGATAGAAATTCACTGAGACTCTTTTGCCAATCTGGATTTCGGTCAGCCAGAAGTCTGGTTGAAACCCACTCAGTCATGCCTTATCCTCGAATTCATTCTTCAAGAAGATGTGGATTCATCCACAACTCAACGACGTACGCTAAAGAAGCGAGATTTAATCATCAATTTTCGGAATTCTTCGACCAAGAAAACGGTTGAAGCAACTGCTATCAACACCAGCCAGTCGATGCCTTCTAATGGAGTAGTACTGAGAAGATTGCCAAATTCTATACCAATTAATGGTAGAGGGAACGTAGCAAAGTGTACAAACAAGAAGAGAAGGAAACCAGATGCAAGAATTGCATAATTGATGGCTCCGTTGGAGAAGAGACCTAATGAGAAGAGACTCTCTTTTTCAGATCTGCAATTGAGAACGTTAAACAACTGGAAGACAATGAATACCGTAAAGGTCATTGTTTGTGCATTCGCAAATGCATCTTCAGCGTAGACGTTGTATGCTTCCATTGCTTGTTCATCTCCTGCCAGACAATCAGCTACAGAAAAGCCAGCATCCGCTTCCGTTGCGAACGGTGCAAGAGTGCACTCGTTCCCGGGTCCATAAACACCGCCTCCAGCGAGGAAGAATACGATTAACGTTCCAATGACCATCACTGCACCGAGATAGAAAATCAACCCAATGTCTCTTGAATTTGGTAGTCCTTCATCAACAGGGCGAGGAGGACGCGCCATAACATTGCCATGACGTTTCTCTACTCCCAGTGCGACTGCAGGCGGGCCATCCATCAGAATATTGATGACCAGAATTTGTGTTGCAGTAAGAGGCAACTCCCAACCAAATATGAAGGTGGAAATGACGATTAATGCGACAGCAGCAACGTTTGTGGAAACTTGGTATCGAACAAAGTTTCGTATGTTTTGATAGATTTTCCTACCCTCTTCAACAGCGTGTACAATGTTTGCAAAATTATCATCCTGCAGGACCATGTCTGCTGCATCTTTTGCAACGTCTGTTCCAGCAATGCCCATTGCAATACCTATATTGGCACCTGACAATGCAGGAGCATCATTGACACCATCTCCGGTCATTGCAACTATTTCGCCCCGCTCTTGCAGGGAGGAAACTATTCTCATTTTTTGGTCGGGTGTAACTCTGGAAAAGATTGCTTTGTCAACAGAATCGGAGAGTGTTTCATCGGTCATAGACCTGAGTTCGGCACCACTCACTGGATCATTTTCCGCGCCTTGTATTGCAAGTTCTTGGCCGATGGCAGAAGCGGTCATGTGATGATCGCCCGTGATCATTTTTACTTTGATACCTGCCTCTTGACAGATTCTGATTGCTTCCTTCACTTCAGGCCGAGGAGGATCCATAATACCAACCAAGCCTAGGAAAATGAGTTCATTTTCGACAACAGAGATGTCTGTAATATCCTCGTCCTCTTCCAATTTGCGAGCTGCCAAGGCAATAACACGCATTGATTGTGAACCCATTTCTTTATTGCGTACTGAAGCAGCTTTCAGATCTTCTCCGCTAATTTCAACCAATTCCCCATCAAGATACCTGTATTTGGTGATTGGAACAAATCCTCCAGCAGCACCTTTTGCAAATACCCAACGCTCGCCTTCATATTCGTGAATGACGGACATACGCTTTCGTTCTGTATCGAAGAAGAATTCATGAAGCCTTGGATGTCGTTGTGTGAATTTCCGAACATTCCCATTGAGTTTCCAACCCAAAACTGCGCAAGCCGAATCAGTAGGGTCGCCTATTGCAGTCCATCGACCTTCTTGTTTACTGATTTGAGAGTTATGGCACAGCGATAAACAGGATGCTAGTAATCGAAATCCTGGATCAGCCTGTAATGAAGACATTGCATCTTCATCAAGTTCATTTCCGTCATGTACAAGTGTTCCCTTTGGACTAAACCCGTCTCCAGTTACACCATAATAACCATCAACGGTGTGAAGTTGCCGCACAGTCATTTGATTCTTTGTTAGCGTTCCCGTCTTGTCTGAGCAAATGACAGTGGTAGAACCAAGTGTTTCCACGGCTTTCATCCTACGGATTATCGCCTTGTGACGAGCCATGTTTCTCATTCCAAGCGACAAGGTGATAACAAGAATAATCGGAAGGCCTTCTGGAACAATCGCAACGAAAATTGCAATAGCTGTAATGAATTGTTTAATCGCTACTTCCTTGAGTGGAATCGGGCCACCATATGCGAGAATTAACTTGATTGATACGAGTAATACTGCAACAATTAATGCAATGAATCCGAGGAACCTTCCCAAGGATTCGAGTTTCAACTCTAGTGGTGTTTTTGGTGTCTGGGCATCTGAAATATCACTCGCAATACGTCCGAGTTGTGTTTTCATCCCTGTTTCAACAACGACGCCAACTGCACGACCTGTCGCGACCGTTGTACCCATGTACATCATGTTACGTCGGTCCGATAGCAATGCATTGACGTCAATTGGTTCAAGGTGCTTTGTAATGGGTTCAGATTCTCCAGTGAGTGCAGATTCATCCACCCTGCACTGATAGACTTCAAGAAGTCTCAAGTCTGCAGGTACGTTAATTCCTTCCTCTAATTTTACAATATCACCAGGAACTAAATCTGTGGTGGGGATTTCTGATTCAAACCCATCTCTGAGTGTAATGGAGTTGGAAATACTCATTTGTTTCAGTGCATCCATAGCTTGTTCGGCTTGACCTTCTTGCCAAAATCCAAAAAATGCATTTGCTGTTAACACGAGGAAGATGAAGATTGCATCTCCAGGATGATCGGGCTTTATTGCCAGCGCAACCAATGCTGCTGCAATCAGAAGATAATTGAGTGGATCATTGTATTGGGACAAAAATCTCAGTATTGCCGATGTTGGTTCAGGTTGTTCCAATTGATTTGGTCCATACTTTTGCATTCTTTTATGGATTTCAGATTGGTTCAAACCGTTAGGGTTTGCATCCAGTACGGATAGCACTTCATCGTTTTCCATCGAGTGCCAATTTTGTTGAACCATTGAATCACCCCAGAGGTCCGTTGAAACCTCTGCTCTGTAGCCTCTCTTGTCTGCTTTATGATTTTGATGGAGGAAAACCCATGAAAATCATACCCGTGTTGGTTCGTTAAAAAACAGCCGAATCTTTCTCAAACTTCGTTGGATTGGGTAGACCATGTCCGGTGATGATGGCCCATACATCCCAGCGGATCAAGAACCAAAAGAATTGACCGTTCGCGTCCTCGTCGTCGGTGTTCTACTGGGCATTCTCATGACTGCAGCAAATGCCTACCTCGGCCTTTATGCAGGAATGACTGTTTCCGCCAGTATCCCTGCGGCTGTAATGTCGATGCTTATTCTTCGCAGTCTTTTCAAAGATGTCAGTATCCTTGAAAACAATGCTGTACAAACCATGGCAAGTGCTGGAGAATCATTAGCTGCTGGAGTAATTTTTACTGTCCCTGCAATGCTTGTCATTGGCATTTGGGTCGATATTGAATGGTTTCCTACGCTGGCAATCGCATTGTTGGGAGGCCTGTTGGGAACGATGTTCACAATCGCGCTCCGACGTTTGTTCATCGTCGAGGAAGCATTGCCGTATCCTGAAGGTGTTGCCTGTCGCGAAGTCCTCGTAGCAGGAGAGGAGGGTGGAAGTGGTGCCCTTGCTATTGTATATGCACTTGGTATCGGAGCACTCTATGGGCTCATGGTGAAAGGATTCAAAGTCACACATCATTCAGCTGAAACAGCATTTGAATTTATGAAAACGCGTATGTATGCTGGCATCGATCTATCGGTAGCGCTTCTCTCCGTAGGCTTCATTGTAGGAATTCGAATTGCTTCCTATATTTTCCTCGGAGGTATTCTTGGATTTGGAATTCTTGTCCCACTTTTTGGTTATCTGAACGGATGGCCTGCCTCAGATTCATTGGCCCAAGGATTCGATAAATTATGGCTTGAACAGGTCCGATACGTTGGTGTTGGTGCAATGGTCGTCGGTGGAATTTATACCCTTTGGAGCATGAGAAAAACCATCATTACTGGCCTCAAGAAGTCCTTTGTTCAAAGTGATACAGATTCTGAATTGCATCTACGAACCGAGAAAGATTTGCCGTTGAAGTGGGTCACCGTTGTTTGTGCAGTACTCGTCGTTCTCACGTTTTTCTTCTATTGGATGATAACAGGTTCGCTCGTCTTATCTCTTGCTGGTGCATTGTTTTTAGCAATGGTAGCATTCTTCTTTGCAGCAGTTGCAGGATACATTGCAGGTGTCGTTGGTTCGAGCAATTCTCCAGTATCGGGAATGACCATCGCAACGTTGTTGTTCACGGTCGGGCTGGTGTGGATTGTAGGATCGTTGTTCCTTGGCTTATCACAAACTGAACTGATGTATGCTACGCTCCTCATCGCTGCAGTTGTTGCAAGTAGCGCAGCAATTGCGGGTGATGTTATGCAGGATTTGAAGACAGGACACATGGTAGGGGCTACACCATGGAGGCAACAGGTTGCAGAGATTGTAGGTGTCATCACAGGTGCTTTTGTTATTGGACCAACAATTGCTTTACTGCACAATGCCTTCCAAATCTCCTCAACAGCATGTCTTGCGACTAATGAACGAATCATTGCTGCTCAGGCGGAAGGATCGAGCAAAGAATTGTACGATTGTAGTGAAGCCTTGTTTGCTCCACAAGCTGAGCTAATTGGTGCCATCGTAAAAGGAGCGTTTGTTGGCGATATGAATCTTCCAATGGTTTTCTTGGGAGCAGCACTTGCTGTGGTTTTGATTCGTCTCTCAATGCCTGTTATGTCTGTCGCAATCGGTATTTACCTACCTTTGAAACTAAGCGTCCCAATCATGCTTGGTGGTATTCTCTCGTCCCTTGCGATTGGAGCTGCATACATCCGTGTAGATGGTACACTTGATGGCGAGCCATCCGAGGATGCCAAACAAGCTGCATCCGATGTAGAGAGCCGGGGTGTCCTCATTGGTGCTGGATTTATTGCAGGTGAATCAATACTTGGAGTTCTCATCGCGGTCTTAATCGTCCTCAATATCAAATTGGATGTCCTCTTTGGTATCAATGAACTCTCTCAAATGTTCTCCTTGTTGTTCTTTGCTTGGTTCGTTGGAGTCTTTATCTGGCTTGCTACCCGTGCACTACCCGATGGTGGGAATTTGGCCAAAGAAATCTTTACCACTGCAACGCATTCAATCAAAAAATTTGTTCGCTCTTTGATTCCACAATCCAAATAATTCAACGGTAATTATCAAAGGCTCAAAGCGATGGCCAATGTTTGTTGGCCATTATGTCCGCTACACTATCCGAACTTGAAGAAATTGCCCGACGTTGTCGTATTGAAATTGTCAACATGGTTTACAGGGCACAGGCTGGCCACCCTGGTGGCTCATTATCAGAAATTGATCTCATGGCCGCACTGTACTCAACGAGTCTACGTGTGCGTCCAGATGAACCCGATTGGGAAGATCGTGATCGGTTCATTCTTTCGAAAGGACATGCATCACCTGGAATGTATGCGCTGTTGGCTGAGAAGGGATTCATTCAGCATGAGGATCTTCACTCCTATCGTGTCCTCGGTGGGATTTGTCAAGGTCACGTCGATATGAAGTGGTGCCCTGGTGTAGATTTCAGTGCAGGAAGTTTGGGTATGGGCCTATCTTTCGGTATGGGATGTGCTCTTGCAGCACGAATTGATGGTAGCGAGCGACGAGCATTTGTCATGTTAGGGGACGGCGAGATTCAGGAAGGTTCTGTATGGGAAGCAGCAATGGCCGCAACCCATCACGAACTTGGTAATTTGAAAGTTATCCTCGATCGAAACAGAATTCAGAATGATGATTTCTGCGAATCGCAAATGCGAATGTTCGACATTCCTGCAAAATGGAAAGCGTTTGGATGGAATGTAAAGGAAATTGACGGACATAACATGCAAGAAATTGTTGATGGCATTGAATTCCTCGATCACTCTAACGATGGACCATCAATTCTGATTGCTCACACCATCAAAGGCAAAGGTGTATCGTACATGGAAGACAATCCATCATTCCACGGAGCAGCACCCAACGATGAACAGTATGCGATCGCAATGAAAGAACTGGGGGCGGTAGAATGACGAGAATGGCAGCTACACGAGACGGATATGGTCAAGCATTGCTGGATCTCGCTGAAAACGACAAAGTCGTTGTTCTCGAAGCAGATCTTGGTAAATCAACCAAATCTTTGCACTTCAGAAAGGAACATCCTGATCGAACGATATCGTGTGGAATCGGTGAACAGAACATGCTTTTGGTTGCAGCAGGACTTGCGTCCAGTGGATACATACCCTTTGCATCAACATTTGCAATCTTTACCGAGCGAGCATTCGAGCAAATGCGCAATGGTGTTGCACGTCCAGGGTTGGCGGTTCATCTGTGTGGTTCACACGGTGGAACACACACTGGAACGGATGGTTCTTCAGCCCAATCCATAGAGGATTTGGCCATTTACCGAACGCTACCAAATGTGACGGTGCTTCATCCATGTGATGATGTCAGCACACGTATTCTAACCAAACAACTTGCTGAATCAAAGCAACCATCCTACACGAGAACTGCTCGAAACAAGACTCCTGTTCTTTACGACAATGTTGAACCAGGAACGATTCAAATCGGAAAAGGAATAGAACTGAAACGCGGTTCGGATGTTGCAATTATTTCATGTGGAGTTCTTGTTTCTGAAGCATTGAAGGCTGCTGACCTACTTGAACAGCAAGGAGTCAATGCTACGGTTATCGACATGCACACAATCAAGCCATTAGATACTGCATTAGTCGACAAAGTATCTGCACAATGTGGTGCTATTGTAACCGCTGAGGATCACTCGGTCATAGGAGGGCTCGGAGGTGCAGTAGCAGAACATCTTTCTGGCTCAACATCAACACCTCTGGAGCGAGTAGGTGTGAAAGATCGATTCGGTGAATCTGGACAAGCAGATGAAATGTTGGAGTTGATGGAGTTAAGCAGTCCTCACATTGTAAAGGCAGCACTGCGGGCAATTCAACGCAAGTGATGCAACCATCATGTTCATGAATCGTCAATTGAAGGCGAAGTCATGGAGTTCTTCTTAGATACAGCCGACGTTGACGAAATTCGTGAAATAGCAGCCTGGGGCATCCTTGACGGTGTCACGACAAATCCTTCTCTTATCAAGAAAAGTGGACGGGATTTCAAAGAAGTCGTTCGCGAGATTGCTGGAATCTGTTCAGGTCCAATCTCTGCCGAAGTTACAGCGATGGATACCCAAGGGATGTTGGAACAAGCACGACAACTCAAATCCGAATTGCCTGAAAATGTCATCATCAAAATTCCGTGTACTCCTGAAGGGCTTGCAGCTACAAAAGTTCTCACTGATGAAGGAGTCGATACAAACGTCACCCTCATCTTCTCAGCATCGCAAGCATTGATGGCCGCAAAAGCAGGCGCTACATACGTTTCGCCTTTCATCGGAAGAATCGATGATACTGGACATGATGGTATGAATTTGATTGCAGAAATCATGGAAACTTGGTCAAAGTATGAATCCATTACGACAAAGGTTCTAGCCGCTTCAATTCGACACCCTACTCACGTATTGCAATGCATGCAACTTGGAGCGCACACTGCAACAATGCCTGCAAAGATTTTCAGGCAATTAATGAAGCATCCACTCACCGATCGTGGCTTGGAAGGGTTCATGCGTGATTGGGCTGAAGTAGAAGCTGCCGGCAAGGCTTGATTGAACACGTTAGTGAAAAGGAGGCTTCATGAATGATGGAGCATCAGCCCACAACACGAGGAGTTGTCAATGAGCGATATCCAGGAACGTCTGCAAAAACTCCTTGATGGGGAGTTGGATGCAGCAGAAGTTGCTGAAGATCCTGCTCTAGCATCATTGGCAGACCGTCTTTATGGAATCAAAATCCAACCTGTTCAACCTAAAAAATTACGTGATTTTGAGAATCAGGATACAGCCCCATCCGCACCGCTTCCAGCCACAGACATGATGATTGAAGTCATTGGAGATGTCGCCTTAGAACATCCTCCTGCCCCTGCGGCAGAACTTCCTCCTATTGCACCAATGCCAATTGCCGGAGACACAAAGAACAAGAAATCATTCGGAATCATGAGTTATGCATCACTCATCGGATTACTCGCTGTACTCGCAAACATGTTCGGCTATCTTCATACTCTCGTTGGTTCGATGTGCACAAATGCATGTTCCAATGAAGGACACACGAAAATGAACCTCCTCGAGATTTATCAATTGGACTCTATAAATGGATGGAGCCTTCCGGTCACAGAAGGTGTTGTAGGGATTCCTGATGTTGTTGCAGTTGTTTCTCTTATCGCCATGATGTTCCTGCTCAGAAAAAGACAGTGAAGCAATCATAGCAAGGTTAATTCCTCCGTCATCTTGATGAGCAGGTGCTGTAAGGACAAAACATGGGCAAACCTGCAAAAGCAAAGCGCGGAATTCCAAGCAAGGTTGAAGATTTCAACGCTTGGTATCCATTTATCGTAGAGGCAGCGGAACTTGTCGACAAGCGTTATCCAATCAAGGGAATGGATGTTTGGAGGCCATACGGCTGGAAAGCTATGCGTCAGATCGATGCGCTTACTCATGCTGAAATGGATCGAACTGGTCATGAGGAAGTCAATTTCCCTTTGTTGATACCAGAAGATTTACTCGAAAAAGAAAATGCTCTCGTTGCAAGGTTAAAGCGTGCTCGTGAAGAAGGCGTAGACCCAGATGAACTTCGAGATGAAGATGAAGAAGCTGGATTCAAGAAGGAAGTGTATTGGGTTAAGCATGCAGGTGAAAACGAATTGGACATACCGATGTTCCTGCGCCCTACAAGCGAAACAGCGATGTACACAATGTTTCCACTCTGGATTCGTAGTCACAAGGATTTGCCTTTGAAAGTCTATCAGATGGTCAATACATTCCGATACGAAACAAAACAGACACGTTCCTTCATTCGTGTACGTGAAATTCACTTCTTTGAAGCACACACGGCTCATGCTAATGAGGAAGATGCTACACGACAAATCGAACAAGATTTGGAAATAGTTGACAGACTGATGGAAAAGTTATGCCTACCAATCATCAAAGCAAAACGCCCAGTTTGGGACACATTCCCTGGTGCGCACTATACAATCGGAATTGATGCAGTCATGCCGAACGGTCGAACACTCCAAGTCGCAAGTTGTCACCATTACAGGGATCAATGGGCAAAGGCATTTGACATTACGTATGAGAATTTAGAGGCTAAACAACAACACGTTCATCAAACCACATACGGTATGTCTGAGCGTCTGCTCGGTGCTTTAGTGGGTATGCATGGAGACGATGCAGGATTGATTATGCCACCTGCTATCGCCCCTTGGCAAGTTGTCATTTGCCCAATGGTTCGAAAGAACTCTGAGGTTGATACCATCTCTATTTCACACGATGTTGCGGAGACCCTTCGGAATGCTGGCCTTCGTGTCCATGTAGATGATCGTGACTTGCACCCCGGCCAGAAATACTACGATTGGGAAATTAAAGGGGTCCCTCTCCGACTCGATATTGGCCCCCGTGATGTTGAACAAGGCACAGCTTTCGCAGCAAAACGCACAGGTGGAAAACAGCCATTGCCTATCGATGACATCGTTAATTCCGTACGTCAGGTTTTGGACGATATTTCTACAGTTCTCAAGACGCGTTCAACTGAACACATGGACCATGTCATACAACCATTGCCACCATTTGTTGAAGAAAATGGTCAATGGAAGATGAATGGAGAAGTCAAGGAAGGACATATCTACGAACTTCCATTTGATGGTTCAGATTCTCATGCAGAAATTATAGAACGTTCTACTGGGTTGACATTCTTAGGAGATTCAACGGAGGATTTCCCAGATGAGCGACCATGTCACATGAGCGGAAAACCGACAAAACGACGAGTCTTGCTGGCTAAGACCTACTGATTCGCCAAGAACTCCAAGATCAATTCAGGAGGCCTTCCTATGACGGCTTTTCCATTCAGAATCAATACCGGACGTTCCAAACATTTTGGTTGATCAATCAAGAGTTGTCGAATGTCTGAAGGTTCGAGGTTGTTGACATCGATTTCGCCTTGAACATCCTTGTTTCGAACAATTCCACTTAGATTTGATAGAATCGCCAAATCTTCATGAGCAATTCCATCCGATAGGTATCGGTACTCTTCGAATTCATATCCTGCATTGAGGAGAAGATTGACTGCTTCTCTAGACTTAGAACATCGTGGATTGTGATAGAGACGCATTGGATCACTCACACATCACATGCCGAATGCTGATGGGTCCATGTTGTCCATATCGCCGTCTTTCATCATCTTACGCATCTGTTTGTTCAACTTACGATTACCGCCCATACCTTTCATCATCTTACGAGAGCGTTTCCATTGAGCAATGAGTTCCCTAACATCCTTCTCTTTAACACCGGAACCACGAGCAATTCTTTGGATTCGTTCTGCCTTTATCTTAGCAGGTTCGTTCTTTTCCCAACCAGTCATCGAATCCATGATGGTTCTGTATCGGTCTAGATTCCCTTGCATTGCTTCTTTTTGGGACTTTGACATACCTCCAAGGCCTCCAAACATACTACCAGGTAAAAATGACATTAGTTTGTCAATTGTTCCAACCTTTGCCATCATTTCCATTTGCTTGTACATGTCGTTTAAGTTAAATCGGCCAGACATAAGACGTTGGGTCAATCGCATTGCCTCTTCTTCGTCAAGATCCTCAGGCGCAAGATCAATGAGACCTCGAATATCGCCCATTCCAAGCAATCGAGAGATGAATCTGTCTGCTTCAAACTTTTCAAGATCAGAAACTTTCTCTCCAACACCAATGTGAACAAGAGGCGCCCCTGTTGCAGCAACAGCGGACAAAGCACCACCGCCACGGGCAGTACCGTCCAATTTTGTTACGACAATTCCCGTTACACCTGCTAGGTCGTGAAATGAAGCAGCAACAGGTCCTGCAGCTTGACCAACTTGTGCATCGATGACAAGCCAACGCTCAGTTGCGCGTGTGATGGATGCAATACGTTCCAATTCTTCGACCAGTTCTTCATCAAGTTGATGTCGTCCTGCAGTGTCAACAATCACCAAATCGGCTGCTGAGCAAGCTGCTAGACCATTCCGAACGATGGTGGCAGCGTCTTTCTCATCGGGTTCACCATACACGACAACAGATGAATCTTCCAAGAGTTGGGAAAGTTGCGCGTATGCACCTGGACGATGTACGTCAGCTTCGATAACAGCTACGCGAAGACCGTGTTTTTTCCGATACCATTCTGCTAATTTTGCAGTTGTTGTGGTCTTTCCTTGACCATAAAGCCCGACGAGTAGAAGGGTAGCACCGCGAGGTTGGAATTCATGAGAAGATCCTAGAATTCGAACAAGTTCGAGATACAGGATGTTCATTGCGTGTGTCTGTAGATCGACACCAGGGCGTGGTTCCTCTTCACGCATTCGCTCTTCCAAACGGTCGACTATTTCCTTGGTCTGCCGAACGTTGAAATCGGCTTCCTGCAGGGCACGTCGTAGGCTCTTTGTCATATCTTTGAGTTCTTCTTCATTGAGACGACGTTTGCTTCGAAGGAGCCCGAGGGAACGAAAAATCCCACGTGAAAGTCCTTCAAGCGCCATGTTTTAGCCACCAAGCCTTCTGCTTAAAATCCAACGGAAGTTCACTCCGAGAGAGGAACATCAAGACGGAGAATGTCGTTCTCTAGTTTAGCCTTCACTTGTGAAGCCTTTGCAGGAGATGTTGTTGGAACTGCATGTTCACGGCCATTCACCCCTACAAACAGAACACCGTCTTCGCTTCGAAGGGAGAGATCATCGCGTTCAAGACCCGGGAAATGGAGATGTATGATTTCGACACCATCGCCTTGTTCAATGTACATACCACGATGAATTGAATGATGCAATCGATCACCAATAGAATAAGGTCCGAGTTCATCTCCAAGGATCTTAGGCTCTCCGTACAACAGGCTTCCGTATGTCCTTAGACGCTCTAATCCTTGAACTTCTGAATCAAACAATTCCATTGTTGTCACGGGCAGGTTTAGACTTTCTTTCAATTCTTCAATGTGCCCTTGCTCTTCAGATCGTCTACGTTGCAAGAATGGATGATCGAGTTCTGGAGTCACTCGATTCACCAAGCAACCTGTCACAGGAAGTTCGTATTCACTCAAAGACACATTCGCACGAACAGTTTCATTCACACCCATGCGTTCAGGAATCGTAACCAACGTGAATGATGTCGTTGATGGGTCACTAAGAACACGCCGAACGTGTAAAACTCGACGACGAAATCGTTCAAGTTCTTCTTTCATCGCATCGCTTTGCTTACGTCCAAACAACATTGAACGAATTCCACCTGACACTCGCATCATTCGTAACAATCTTCCCGACCAGGCTTCAATTAGTTCAGGGAGCGAGAGGAATCGAAGTGTATGACCTGTAGGGGCGGTGTCGAATACGATAACGTCCCACGTTGGGTTTTCTACGTGCTTGAGCAGTTCATCAAATGCAATAGCTTCATCAAGCCCGGGCAACACCAATTCACTTGAATCAACTTCCTCTTTAATCGATGCTATTTCTTCCTTTGCCCCTTGGTCAAACATACCACCAAGACCACCTAGTGCAGAGAAAGGTGAGGATGACATACCGGAGAGACTTTCACCAAGTTTGGGCATAAATGTCGACAATTTAGCCTCTGGATTGAGTTCCAAACCAAACAAACCAGGGACGCCTTCAACCGCAGTTGGTTCTGAAGATAAATCAACACCAAGGGAATCCGAAGTTGAGTGTGCTGGATCACTTGACACAAGCAATACCTTGAGACCTGAATCCGCAAGCCAAACTGCGGTTGAAGCAGAAGTGGTCGTTTTACCAACTCCACCTTTTCCTCCAAACAACAACAACCTCGCCATGGTTTGGACATTGGGAGGAGGTGTTTGAACTCATTGCCTCCAAATTTTGCTATCCATCTTATGTAGGCGATTCATCAGGAATGCTCGTGGTCAATGAATTCATCACATTCCAAATTGCGGCCGTTTGTGGGCTTGTTGGAATGACGCTGGGATGGCGTGGTGTGATGACCAAGTATTCTGGATTCTATGACTTACCTACTGCATGGAATCAAGTATTTTGGGGGATTTTATTGGGAGGGGCTTTTGCTTCATATGCTGATAGTTCCCTTTTTCTACCATACTACGAAGCTCAATTGACCGGTGAACGAACCCCCGAACTCAATCTTATCCGTTTAATCCTCGTTCCGTTGATTGCCACAATTGGCATGCACTTCCTCCTCCGTCGAAAACGAGTACGAAAAGGTGGCTCTCAGGCAACCAGTGGCTGGGCACTTGGCCTCGCAGTTGGCGGGATGTTGGCCATTGTATTGATCACAAGAAAAGTCCAAACCGATAGTGTTGGTTTTGTCGATGTATTGACGATCCTTCTGATTGGTTTTTTTGCACCAAGAGTGGAAGCAATGATTACGGCCTTTCATGGAACTTTGATGCTAAGAGGTAAACGATGGGGTGCGATCTTTAGAGCAACCTTTTGGAGAGCCTCATCGCTAACCATGTTCTATTTTGCTTGGTTTAGCCCTCTTGCGTGGGTTTTCATCATCCCTCCGGTGTTGTTGGTTCAGGATTCGGCTGAAAAATGGGTTTGGGATTCGGTTCCCAAGGAAGGTCGCCGTAGATGGAGGAGAATGCAAGCCGACAAGCGACGTGAAAAACAAGCATCTGCAAGGCTCATACAATCTCCAGAATCTGTTCTGATAAACACTGATCTGTCCGAGGAATGATAACTCGGCCCTAGACCCCCTCTATCAATGGTTTGGTCGGTCATCTCACACAACCATTAAACCATGACTGCGAAACCAACGTGACATGGGTTCTTGCCCGTATTGCTCTGCGACCACGCTGGATGGTGACACCATCTGTTACTCGTGCGGGAGAGTATTAGCAAACAGTTCCATCATGGAACACCGTATTAATCTCCAAAAGGATCGTCACAACAATGTCAACGCCTACAGAATGACCTCAGCACCAAAGCGAAGAGGAATTGTTCAAACTGACCGAGGCCGAACAAAAAATATACTTAAAGGTCGAAAGAACAGGTTTCGAAGCCTGATTATGCTAGGATTGGTTGCTTTCATTATGCTTTCACCACAAGCACGAGAGATGACAATGGGCAAGATTTCTGAAGTGAAAGAATTCATTATGAATCCGACTTCAGGATATTTGGTATACGATATCGAAGCAGATTACACACTCAATCGCATTGTAACACTTGAGAACATGGATGGCGATTCAAATGAGTATTTCATTGAAACATTACCAATATCTCCTGATATCTATGCTCTCGAAAACAGCAATGCGATGTATACGTATACCGACGGAAGTCAAGATTTGCCAAATCAGAAAATACAAGATGTATCGGCTATTGAATTACGAATTGATGGTCAATCCCTTGACATACCTCTTGGAAATGCTGCAATAAAATCTGCTGCAGAGTCTGTCGTTACATCAGGAGGGCACGAAATCTGGTGGCCCGGAACATCTGGAAGCGGTAATGATTTTTGTACAGGAGGGCCTTGTGTAAAGGTCAAGGTAAACCTCTCGCCCAACCAGAAAATTACCTTTGAATATTTGGTAACCATTAGCTCCAAATCATTCACATGGTGGTCGGACGTCGATGATGTCGATGCTCGAATCCCAGGGTTTTCATCAGGTATTGTTGAGGAAAACAGCGGAACCTTTGATGATTTTCAAAATCGAGGAGACGGTGAACGAACCGATGACTTCACTGCACTACGTTGGTACAATAAAAATCGTCCCGATCATGCAATTGATGCAACGGCTGCAAACGTCATAGCTGCAGTATCTGCCATTGATTCCAATCTACCAGATGGAAATCAAAATGCCTTCACTTTTGCCAAAGCCGCTTTTGATTACATTCGAGAAAATATCGAATATTACACCGAAGAGGGTGCTGGTACTGCAGCCCTTAGTGGCCCGTCCTGCCTTGCTGCAGGTCAAGGAGATTGCGATGAACAAACGAATGCATTCCTAAGTCTCTTGAGAGCGAAGGGGATTCCAGGGTGGTATGTCTTCGGTATTCTTTCAAGCAAGTCCTACACGAAATGGGAAGCGCACGCTTGGGGTTACATTCAATTGCCAATGTCATCGGAATGGTGCAATGAGAACAATATTGATCTCAACAGTTGTTACATCGAAGCCTCGGTCGATGTTACCAACAACAAGTGGCTACTTCACACAGCGTCCGCACTCATCGACTGGATTGAACAACCGGATCCAAATCGTGATGGCACCTACATTAATGCCTACTATAGGCCGCTTTTGTATTCGGACCAGGATGGAGATTTTGACAGAATTGAACGTGATCGGATCTTTGCCTTAGAAGGGCCCGTAAGTTACGGGGGCGGTAAGTTCCCAGTTTACAGTTGAGGTGATGAAAATGCGTGTAATTATAGGTGGTGCAGGGCGAGTGGGTTCAGAACTTGCTCGGGCAATGCGTGCTGAGACAATGGATGTCGTATTGATTGATAGTGATTCTCGGGCAGTTAAAAATGCTCAATCGCTTGATGCATTGGTAATTCACGGAGACATTACGTCTCGCAGTTCGCTGCAAGAAGCCGGTATTGGCGATGCATCGGTGTTTGTTGCCGTGACAGATTCAGATGATCGAAATTTGATAGCTTGTGCGCTCGCTGAAGATGAATTTAAACGCCAAAATGGAGCATCAATTCAACACAACTTGCTTTCAATCGGAAGATTCCGTGACAGAAATTATGTCGAAGAACATCGACAAGGACATCTTTCACGCTGGGCTGCTGTCGATTATGCAATTGACCCTGTTGATGGTGCCATTCAACGATTGGCTACAGGTTTGCGATCATCTGCCATTGAGGAAGTCATTCCATTTGGACACGAAGCATTCATCATTGAATTAAACGTAACAAAAGACGCTGAACAAGTGATTTACCAGACTCTTGCAGAAGCAAGTCTCGGTATTGAGGGTGGACTGCCCCTTATTGTAGGCGTTAAGCGAGATGGAGAGCCAAGTACTGTTCCAAACAAAGATTTCACCTTGATGCCGAAGGACCGTATCGCCGTAGCCACCAGTGGATTGGGTTCGTTCAGCCGTATATTGACTGCATTTGGGCATGAATCCATTGACTTCCCTGCTCAACCACGGGTTGCCATCATCGGAGCCACGGATGTCGGAAAGCGGATTGCAGAAAACTGGTTAAAAAATGGTGCATACGTGACGGTCATAGAAAGAAATCTGAACATTGCAAACGAGTTATCAGGCTCAGCCATTGGAGCACATGCAAATTTGGATGTCATTCATGGTGACTTTTTGGATCGCAATATCCTTACGGAAATAGGAATCAAAGAACATCACATTGCAATCGCTGCACTTGATGACGATCATATATCCATTGCAGCCGCTCTTTTAGCGAACGACATGGGAGTTACACGTACCGGATTGATCCTCAAGGATTCTGATCTTGTTACAGTTACTCAACGAATGGGAATTACATTTGCCGTTGATATCAAAAGAGTCGCAGTTGACAATATTCTCGCCCATATCCATACCAAAGCATCAGGAGCATATGCAATTCTTTCAAACATCCCAGATGTTGTTGGAATAAGCCAAACTGTCTCACAGGATTCAAAATTTGCAGGAAAGAAAATCAGGAACTCAGGCCTACCTGAATGGTCCCGTATCGCATTTATCCAACGAAGAAACACTGCTGGTTATTGGGAAACGCTACGACCTGCGCGTGAGAAGACAATTGTCGAGGGCGATCGACTCATTCTCTTCTGTAGACCGGATAGAGTCGCTGATCTTGAGAAACGATTCAAGGTGTAATCATGCGTTTTGATGTTCTCAATCTTATTCTTGGGTGGACACTCGTCGCACTGACGATTCCGCTCCTGCTATGTGTGGTGGCAACAGGGTATATGGACAACTGGGAACTTGCGTTTCGAGCGTTTTCCATACCTGCTGGGTTATCCCTCTTTATTGGTTCAATGATGCTACGTTTTGGAACCAAGCGAAATACACACATGCGTCTTCGAGATCGAGAAGCCTTTGCAGCAGTGGCTTTAGTTTGGCCACTTGCAGTATTTATTGGAGCACTTCCTTATTGGCTAGGTGGAATGTTCCATGGCCCTTTTACCGATGGTTCGGATTTTGCAGATATTGCCCGAGGCGCTGTCAACGCTTGGTTTGAATCGATGTCTGGATTCTCAACGACTGGAGCCACGGTTATCTCGACCTCGATGAGCCCTAACTGTTCTCCTGGAATGGATTGTATCAATTCACAAGCTAGAGGATTGTTGTTCTGGAGATCACTTACACAATGGTTTGGTGGAATGGGAATTATCATGCTTGGCATGATGATTCTATCAAGAGTAATTGGTGGCGGGATGGCGTTGGCCCGTGCTGAACTTACAGGTCCCTCGCTTTCTCGATTGAAACCTAAACTGCAAGAAACTGCACTTGCCTTGTGGGGGCTCTACCTTGCATTAACTCTGCTTGAATTTGGTTTATTGATGAGCATCGGAGGTATGGATTGGTTTGACTCAATCAACCATGCACTTACAACAATGCCAACGGGTGGTTTTTCTACCTATGATGCAAGCATAGGTCATTTTGAATCGTATACTGTAGAATTGATCATTATTTTGTTCATGTTTATTGGTGGAATCAATTTCACCTTACTTTGGTTTATCCGTGAAGGACAATTTCGTAAGGCGACTCAAGATGAGGAGTTCAAGAATTATGTGGTGTACATCTTGACGACATTCCTCTTCATCACCATTGCATTGCTTGCAACACGTGATTACACGACGATGGATTCGTTTATTGATTCCCTGTTCCACGTCGTTTCGTTGGGTACGTCAACTGGATATACTTCAACTGATTACATGCAATGGCCCGTTGTAACCCATCTTTTCTTGTTTGTATTGATGATTGTTGGTGCTTCTGCAGGAAGTACAAGTGGTGGATTGAAACTCCTGCGAATTAATTTGGCTTTCAAAGTTGCAATGCGTGAATTGGTTCGAATTGCACAGCCTCGAAAAGTGCAGACAATTCGAATGAATGGAGAAGTGGTCGGAAATCAGCAACTTGGTCTCATCATTGGGATGCTTTTCGTTTGGATTGGTTTGTTCGCAATTTCATCGATTCTCTTGGCATTCATTGTACCAGGAGAAGATTTTGAATCAATTTTGGCTCTCGTAGCATCCAGTCTAGGCAATACTGGGCCAACCATTGGTAATTATGGGCCAACAGAAACATGGGCAGGCCTCAATTCTGGAGCATTGTTACTCACATCAATTCTCATGTGGTTTGGCCGTCTGGAGTTGCTCACTGCAGTCATTCTATTGCACCCACATACATGGAGATCAGAATCCAAAGACCAAGCTCCACGCAGTGCTTTGTCCCGATTAAAAAGAATGATATCTCGAGAACCTCATGAAGACTCAGAACAAGGTCCGTTGAGCTGAATCATGACTCGGTTCTTGCTTGACTTCAGGCTCAGGAATAGGCTCTTCCTGAATTTCTTCTAACACTGAATCAATGACCGGATCTTTCCATTCCTCTTCTGCTTTTTCAAATTCCTGAATCAAGGCCTTTGTGGATTTTCTAGACAATGGCAAATTACAGAGCGCTGCATGTTCCTCGGCACTCAATCCAAGGGCAAGGGAAATCTCAAATCGATGGGGATCTCCAAAAACGGGATTCTCTTGATGAAGAGCGCTCAACAAAGGCATAAACTCTCGACGCACAGTTGATCTGCTCGTTTTGGAAAGGTCTGCGAGATGGTTGATGATTGCAGGACGAGCCCATGAACCTGAGCGCCTCAAGTAATTTGGATAACTCGGGTATATTCGATTTGGAAGTTTTTCCTGATTTGCAACACTTGCAGATAAGGAAGAAAGATGTAACGTCCAGTATGATGAATGATGTGCTAAATCACGATAGCGGCTTTCAACCGAACGGTCAGCAAGGACCAGAGCATTTGACCCACGACGCATCGCCGTATCAGCATACAGTGATGCATTGTTCCAATGAACCCAGTTCATCAGATCGGATGGTTGTTTGTCGATGCTCCTTCCTATTGAGACCGCATCTGTTGCTGATTCTGATTTGTACAAGGACTCCATACCTGGAAACACTTCAGTGGTCATATCACGAACTCCTGCCTCCAAGTGTGAACGCACCAAATCTGGCGATAATTTCTTGACTTCTCCCGACGACAACACTTGCAAATCACGAACCAATGCTCGTAAATCTCCGTGATTCCCGTTGACGAGGACATCGATTGCCTCATTCGTATAGTCGATGTTTTCCTCACGAAGAACACGTCGGGCAATACGTCGAAGTGCTTCGTCTGAAACACGATCAAAGGTTACTGTAATCAGGTTCCGACTGAACCGGTCCTTGGTGTTCCTCCATGTCGAGGAGGAACGACCCCAAAGTCCCATGATATCATTGCATGCAAGAATAACCGGTTGTTTGGTCACTTCAAGTAAACGCAACAGTTCTGCTTTCCCTCCAGAATCTCCAGAAAGTACAGCAGATTCATCGTCCTCAATACCCTTGCGAATTCGATCCTCGCTGATTTGGCGTAATCCACCACCAATGTGGTCCACTTCATCAAGAAGGATCAGGGTTCGTTGTTGAGGCTTATTTGGGTCGTGAAACAATGATCGGTGCGTGGATGATTGTGTGGCAGCCTTACGAATAGCTACTGCATTTCGAGTATCACTCGCATTCAATTCAATGACAGTCCAACCCATATCTTGTGCAATTGCTCGCGCAACTGTTGTTTTCCCTACGCCTGGTGGGCCAACAAGAAGAATCCCTTTCTTTTTTGGTTGACCATTAATCCAACCGTCGAGCCATTCACGAATCTTTCGTCGTTGAACCTCGTTCCCCTCAAGTTGATGTTCGGAGACAGGGCGATGGCGTTCAGTCCAATCTGAAGCACCGCTCATGATGATACAAGTTCCCGACGGTTCATGAAGATGTTTCTTTCCATCAGAGGAAAGGCAATTCATCCATGGAGATACGAGTCTGTGAACCGTCATCTCGATTTCGAAGCGTTACTGTTCGGTCCTCAAGTGATTGATGATCGACGGTAATACAAACAGGAATACCAATCTCATCAGCCCTTGCGTATCGCTTTCCAATAGAACCTCCGGCATCATACATCGAAACCAAACCGGATTTTTTACAACACAAGGAATGAATATCTTGAGCTATCTCACCCATACCGTCCTTTTCAAAGAGTGGAAAAATAGCAACATCAATCGGTGCGATGTGCTTTGACAGAGTTAGCATTCGATAGGGTTCACCACCCTTTTCTGTTTCTTTGAATGCATGGTCGAGGATGTGCCATAGGATTCTATCAATTCCGAAAGCAGGTTCTACAACATGTGGGATAAACCACTC
The DNA here is from genome assembly GCA_013911465.1 of Candidatus Poseidoniales archaeon. Classification (GTDB taxonomy): domain Archaea; phylum Thermoplasmatota; class Poseidoniia; order Poseidoniales; family Poseidoniaceae; genus MGIIa-L2. The sequence continues at coordinate 11,049 of JACETE010000001.1, read as the reverse complement.
ACCTGTTTCTTTGACGGTTTTCTGAACTCGCTTGACATGTTGTTCTTCGACAAGAAGAACACGCCCATCTGAAAGAGTTACTTCACTCGGATACGTCATATCGCTTTCAAAGGACTCCACAATGGTCTTGACTTGTCCGGCATCACCTCGGAAGGCAGGTCCAGCAGTTCCACCGTCAATGGTCCAACCATCGATTTCAATCAGGCGCGGTTCGGAAAATTCCCGGCGGGCTCGAAGAGTCTTGCCACTTGCTTGTTCATGAGCCTCAAGATCGTAACAACCACGATGTGCGATACCTACACATTCTATCCATCCATACGAACCTTCAATTTCAACATCCCAACAATCCGAAGCGTAATGTGCCATTTCGTCAGAAGCATGTTGTCGGAAGCGAAGTCGGGTCGGATCAATACCAACTTCGACCAGGAAATTGTATGTCCTACCCATGAAATAGCCGACTGTAGAATGTCGCACGAGTCCTTCTTCAACAGCACTTGCAAGTGGCATCGAATGTTTCTTACCGTTCCCGTCGAGAAGATTAACGTTAAACGACGACCACTGAGATAAATCATGATTGAGAGATTGTTCGGGATCAATAAAATATTCCAACTCAGCCATATTGAATTCTCGAAGGCGAATCATTCCTTGCCGAGGGGATATCTCGTTTCGATAACCTTTCCCAACTTGAACAGCACCAAATGGCAGGCGCTCTCTGAAGTGGCGGTAGAGAGACGGAAATGAAGTAAACATACCTTGAGCAGTTTCAGGGCGCATGAAACCGTCTCTTCCAGAAGAGCCTGCCCCAATTGTTGTTGAGAACATTAAATTCTGAGCGACTACATCGCTCCATTCTCGTGCTGAACAGGAAGGACATTCTGGATTGACTTGCACAAGCAAGTCCTGCAACTCTGATTTGCTCAGGGCATCTGGATTCGGGTGAAATTCTTCGAGGAGTGTATCTGCTCGACTGGCTTCATCACAATTTCCACAAACAGTCATAAAATCAGAAAATTCACCGACGTGTCCACTTGCTTCAAGAACTTCGTATGGTGTTACAGTAGGACATGAAATCTCAACAACATCTCCCATAGAAAGCCAATGATCAAGCCAAACCTGGATTAAACGAGAGCGCAATCGACCCCCAACAGGACCAAAATCGTACAAGCCCTTTGCACCTCCGTACAAATCGAAGGCAGGAAGGAGAATTCCACGTTGCCTTAGCATGCCATGCAACCGTTCAAGACGTGCATCATCCTTCGACAAGATATCCCCTCAAACTACGCTAATCGAGATGGCATTTCAACTTGACCTCATGGAGAAAGGCTTGGATTGAAAAACTCCAGTGCCTAGCATAAAACATGGGACAATCCATGGTGGCCATAACTGAGGCGGATTGCACTGGTTGTGATTTGTGCATCCCACATTGCCCTTTTGAGGCGCTCTTGCCGCTTGCAGAGAGCCCCACCGATAGGAAGCACAAGAAACGACCAGTCGTTGTTCTAGCTACACAATGCGTCGGTTGTCTTTCTTGTATAGGCTCGTGTCCAACAAAAGCATTGCATGAAATCCTGTTACCTCCAATCTCAACAACCTCGCCATTACTCATTTCGAACAGCGATCCAGAAACAGAATCCATTAAACGATGGGGGAAGAAAGGTCTTGGTTGGGCATAGGCAAAAAACGAAACAATCATATGTGTCGTACCTTGCCTCCACATCACTGAGATTGGTGAAAAAAATATGCCTGAGATAACATATCTCGAACATCCCACCGAAACGGATGTGTTATTGGACAAATTATGCGCCCCAGTTCGGAATTGGTTCAAAGAAAAGTTTCCTGATTTTACACGACCTCAAAAACTTGCAATTCCTACCATTATGGATGGTGGACATCTTCTGCTATGTTCACCAACAGGTTCAGGTAAAACACTCACTGCATTTCTCACCATTATTGATCAATTGGTTCGCAAGGCACTTGATGGTAAATTGGAAAAACGGATTCATTGCGTTTACATTTCGCCAATTAAAGCATTAGCGAATGATATTCAAAAGAATCTCATCGGACCGCTCAATGAAATCTCAGAACGATTCCTACCCGATCGTGCACAAGAAATTCGTGTAGGATTAAGAACAGGTGATACGCCTCAATCCGAACGCCAAAAGATGTTACGCAATCCTCCGCATATTCTTATTACGACTCCAGAAAGCCTTGCAATTGCCATCACATCACCAAGATTTCAACCGATCATCAGTGATGTTGAATACATGATTATCGACGAACTGCATTCCCTCGTACCGACAAAGAGAGGCGTTCATCTCGCCCTTACGCTAGCATATCTCGATACGTTACTCGAGAGGCCAGTACAACGAATAGGAATTTCAGCAACCATGGAGCCACTCGAAACGGTTGCTGAATATTTGGTTGCAAGCGATGATCGGGAATCTCGAGGCGATGGACAAAAGGTACACATCGCAAAGGTATCGGGGTCACGAGAACTTGACCTTGATATTCTCCTTCCGCATCAAAAATTCAGCGATTTACCTGTACTGAAAATTCTTGATGAAAACATTAGCATCATTGCTGATTTAATTTCAGCTCACACGACCACGTTGGTTTTTGCAAATACTCGAAAAATGACTGAAACATTGGTTCAGAGACTCCGCCGCCCTGAATTTGGACTAGGCGAACTTGTAGCTGGCCACCACGGATCGATGGATAAAAAGATTCGACTCAACGTTGAACAGCAACTCAAGAAAGGACATTTGAGGGCAGTAGTCACCTCTTCCTCACTCGAAATGGGTATTGACATCGGAACCGTTGACATGGTTATTCAACTCGGCTCCCCTGGTGATATCGCTACTGCATTGCAACGAATAGGTCGTGCAGGTCACCATGTTGGAGGCATCCCTCGTGCTCGATTCTTGCCATCGAGTGTCGATGATTTGATTGAATTAGCCGCCCTACAAGCAGCAATTCAATCGGGAGACATGGACCGACTTGATTTCCCAGAAAATTGTCTTGACGTTGTGGCTCAATTCCTGATTGGACTTGTCATTATCAATGAAATTGACATCGATGAAGCATTTGAAATCGTTTCAAGCGCCTGGAACTATAGAAATTTCGAGTACGACGATTTCATCGAAGTTCTCGATATGCTCGAAGAGGAGCGAAGAGTTTGGATTGATTGGGAAGACAATACATACGGAAAGAGAGGATATTCTCGGATGATTTATTACACCAACATTGGAACAATTGCTCCAGATAATTCCTATCTTGTATTCAATGCTGAAGGTTCGATTCTTGGACAGTTATCTGGTTCCTTTGTGTCCAATCTTCGAGGGGGGGATGTTATTCTCCTTGGTGGTTCCACATATCGTGTTACAAACATACAGGGCACTCGTGTTAACGTATCGAGTGTTACTGGATATCGACCAACGGTCCCATCATGGTCAGGCGAAGCGCGTTCAAGAAGTAGGGAATTATCTGCCTCGTTGCTTTCTTTGATACGCCATTGCATGATTTCATTACGACGTGAACAAGATCCACGTCTTGTCTTGCGGGAAGCATACGGTCTCTCCAATGCAGTTTCGAATGCTATTGCTCGACATTTGGAAGAACATACAATCGATACCTTCCAAGTTCCAGAACCCAATCGAATCCTTATCGAACAAATCATTGGGACTGGACATCCTGCCTATCTGATTACAACATGTAGAGGGCGTGCATTTAACACCGCTCTCGGTTACTTTATGGCTGGTATTGCTGAATCCAACGGCATCAGTGTCATCGAACTCTCCTTTGATGAAAATGGATTGCTTATTCGGACTGCTCAAGACGTAGACCCTGGCCAACTTTACGAAGCATTCCGGTCAAACAATCACATCGAGGTTATCGAGCGATACATCATCAACACACAAATTTTTGCCAAGCGATTCAGAGAAGTTGCTGGCCGATCAATGATCATCCCTAAACGAGTTGGTGCTGAAGAAATAAGCCCGCAACAATTCCAACAAAAAGCTGAGGCCCTTCTTACACGACATCGGACCATGGAAGGTTCACTCTTGATGAGGGAAGCCAAAAATGAAGTCCTCTTTGGTGATATTGACGTCTTTGGATTGAATCAATTCTTGGAATCCTGTATTGAAGGAGATGCACGAATCGTCCACACAAAGGTAACCATTCCTTCCCGTTTAGGAATGAGTTTGTACATGTCTGCGTTTGAGGATTTAATGTCGATGAAGACTCGAGCATTCCTCGTCAAAGACATCGATCCAGAAGTGCTACGTCGATTGATGGGTACACGGAGCCTTGCTACGGAGATGACCTCGGAGCAACTCGACAAATACTACAGCGATAAAGCACCTGTTCCTCATTCACCTGAATCTCTGTATGAATTGATGCAACATGGTGGAGGTCTTGATCGAGAATTCAACAATCCCCTGTACAGGGATAAACTCGAGGGTATTGAATTGGAAGTTATTCGGTCTTGGGTCGAAGAACTGTGCAATCGAGGAAAGATTACGAAAATTGATGGCACGGGCGTTCCAGAAATTGATGGAAAGTGGTTCAATCCGTTTATGGCAGAAATCCACGGAACATTGGCTTGTTTAGCCAAAACGGATTCAACATCTATTGTTGATCTTCGCGATTACAATACAAAAGACATGACGTTTGAAATTGCCAGTGAATTCGATGGAACAACACCAACTAAATGGAAAACAATTCCTGTTGGAGATCCACACGAAGCACTTCGTGTCAAAGTTCTCGAACTTCTGGGATCTGAAGGTCCAAAAACCACTGAAATTCTCCATGAGAGGCTTCCGTTCTCAGAAAAATCCGTTGATCGAATCGTCCATGAACTCGAGACCCGGAACGTGATCAGTGTAGGATTCTTTACACAAACTGATGATGCTGAATTGATTCTCAAAGTAGATGAGCACCGAATCACAGGTGGAGAAGAAGAGGTTGTTGAATATCGTTGGATTCAAAATCTTGTTTTGGATAAATCTTTCAAAATATACGAAGATGTCTTTGATGCCTTTAACGAGCATGTATTGGTCCAAAAGCAACAAGAATTGTTGTACAGAATCAAGGATTTCAGATTTAAAGATTGGAAGGATTTGCAACTCGATTCTGATGTTGTAAGTGGACGGTTGTTGCACAATCGGATGGGTTACACGACCAAGAAGAACATTCCAATGTTGCTTGGCCTCAAACCGGAACCATGGATTGGTGCGATGGAAGAAGAAGTCTTGTCAAAACTTCATCCAGATGAAAACATCACTCGACAAGAATTGGTCCAGGATTTCCCGAAAGGAGAAGAACATCGCCAAATGGAGCGAGATGTCAAAAATGCAGTCTCCAATCTGGACCGACAAATGTTGTTCGTGAAGCAATTTGAAGAAGTCATCGGCCGAAGACGACGTTTGTCGTTGTTCCACAGGGTACACGGCGTTTACAAACCGATGGAATTTGAAGATGCGATTGAAGAAGTTGTCCGAAGAATGGGCCCCGTAAAGGCAAGTACGTTGCGATTTTATGTCTCAAGAAATTACGAGGATTTACTCGTTGCGCTACATAATTTGGAGACAAGTGGTAAAATTTCCAAAGTAACAGCACTTGTTCCAGATACTGAGGATTTTTACTGTACACCTGCTGAAGTGGAATTGTTACGAGTTCCCAGAAGAGAGGATCGAAGTATTCGTATTCTCACTCAATCCGATCCGTACGTTTCTCGATTCATTTGGGAAGTTCGATCTGCACTCGATCGAGGTTGGTATCTTCCTGTGTTCAAGGGTGTTGATCCAGTTGGAAAAGTACTCATGTTTAGGGTCAATGATTACTTAGAAATTAAAGACATGCACGTGCCAACAGCATATTTCGAAGAGTTTTGTGATGCCTTCTTAATTCTCTTGGAGAACCATGCAGATCAATTGGTGGATGTCGCAGTATTGACCAACGTCAACAGTGAACCGATTTCCGAGTTAAGTCAGCCATTGCGTGCAGGTTTGGAGCGAATTGGTTTCAAACAAGTTGGCGAACGAATGATTCGAGGTGGAGTCGTCGACCCTCAACCCAGGGAAATTGCTGAGCGGGCTCTTTTCCATCAACACCACCTGCATCAAGAAACACGACATGAAAATGAAACTCTCGCACTACGTAAAATCAAGGAGATACGAGATGATTTCGCACTCCGCGGTCGATGTGAATTGTTCCGAACCAATTTGAAATCAATGGCAAGCGCAAATCGACTCCACAAAGGTGTGAACATGCGTGGCCATCAAGTTTGGGCCCCGTATGAGTATTTTGAGAATTTATTGACCATTCGAGGAATTCCCCCTGAAGATGATTTGGTTGATATCATCGATTTCTTCAGTACACAAACCGATCCAAACATCTTCAAAGAGCGTCATGCACTTACGCAATCAGAATTTAGGAAACTCGTGCAACCATTGATTCGTACTGGGCACATTGTCGAAGATTTCAGAGGAGGATTCAGGGCAGTTCATCCACGCACAGATGCTGATCCAGTTCATCTTCGAAGAGAATACCTGAGAAATCTTGTGAGCGATTATCCAGTCATTACCATCAAGCAACTCCTGCGTCTTTCTGGAACGCCATTCAAACCTGAAGAATTGAAAGCTGTGCTCAATGAATTTGAAGACGATGGTACCCTCGTCAAAGGATTCCTCATCGAAAACCTGCACGAGGTCTGTTGGGGTCGAAAAGAATTGCTTGAATCCGCAAAGACAATCAATCCGATACGTGACTTTGTCCTCCCTCCTACTGATCCAATCGCCCCCTATTTCGGTGACGTTCTAAAGGAAAAATTTGGCTTTGGTAGTGCATATCTGGTGTTCAAAAATGCCGAACCTGTTGCTGCTTTCAAAGCCAATACAAGAAACAAAACCATTGACGTTACAGATTATGAAGGTAGTGAGAAGGGTTGGCGTGTCGTCAAAGAATTCGCTTGGGAACACCAAATGCCGTTGAAGACAGAACTCCGCATTGGTGGAAAAAAGATGCAATAAGTTGTCAAATCAACGTACCAAGCCATTGATGTACCGCAACATTCACCATAGCACTATGGAAAAGGTAGGCAATGGTCTTATCAAGCACCACCGGTTGAAATTCAACATGCAGTCGCACAAACGCATCATTGCACCGGGTCTCATCTTGATGATGCTCGCCTCAACCCTTCTTTCAATCGCAGCACCGGTACAAGCCAATCCTGCTGAAGAAGTTTCAGTTTTACACACCGAGGTTAATCCTGCAAACAACAAGACATATCATCTGTTAACCGCATCATCTTGGGAAGATGCTGCGTTCAAAGCACGTTCTCTTAATGGGTATTTGACAACCATCGATGATGCGGATGAAAACACATGGGTTTTCGATACATTTGCAAGTTTTGACAACCAAAGCCGTCACCTTTGGATTGGACTCAACGATGTCCAAGACGAAGGAATCTATCGATGGCACGATGGCACACCATTTTTGTATCGAAACTGGGGTGTTGATCAACCCACAGGCGGAGACGACTCCGATTATGTTCACATCGCATCGACCAACATGGGCAACATCATGCCACAAACATGGAACGATCTTGAAAACAATCCAGAATATTTCCCTGTATACGGAGTAGTTGAAGTAGGTCCTGGCGCAGATTTCTCACTACGTTTTGATGGATATGGCGACCACATTGTTGTCGACCATGATGAAGGACTTTCAACAAATGGCTCGCTCAGCATTGAAGCCACCATCAAAGCAAACAATCTTGACGGTATACGATTTATTACGATGAAAGGCGATTATGGATGGGGAATGTATCTTTCCGATGGATACATCGGCTATGCCTCGGAATACAGTCTCTCAAAGCATCCTCTCTCAAACACAAGCATCACTGAGGATTCATGGTATACCATAGGGGTATCCATCATTGAAGGCGTTGGAGGAGAATTCACCATTGATGGAGTTCCTGCAGGTAACATATCTGCTGAAGACGCTCTGATTCCTGTGGGCGACTTTGGCTCCAACGATTGTTTTACCTCAGGTGATTCATGCGATGAGCTTTACATTGCCCGTATGGGTGCTGGATGCGATTGTTACTACTTCGAAGGCATTATTGATGATGTAACCATTGGTCATAAGGTAGAGAATGGTGCATGGATACCGAAGAGCCATTGGGCCTTTTCTGAAGGTGAAGGTGACGAAACTGGAGATCTGATTGAATTTGACAACCCAGACCGATTAGGAGAAATTATCGGAGCAGATTGGGTGATGCCGGATGGGTCTATCGTAGCCCAAGCCGTCGAATTGCTCAATGATGAATATGTTATGCTCGAAGATATTCAACAAGGTGATACACTTCTATTCTATGCTGACATCGACGAGTACACGATCATGGCAGATGTCTACATCTGGGGATGGTCAGAGGATTACTATTATGACGAATGGGATTATGATTTCGAAGGAAGTCCTTTCTTCAATGCGTACGTTGGTTACGATAGAATTCCAGCACCGTGGGATTATGATGAAGAATTGACTGGTTACTACGGCTCTGTTTGGAATTCTTGGACGTGGCCAGAAGCAGACATCATTTGGTTCTCGATCGATGTTACAGAAGACATAGAAGAATTCGAAATTCAAGCCTATTGGGAAGTTGCCGAGGAACCTCCAAGTCTTGATGAAATGACCGAATTGTACAATGGCGTTCCTGTGACCTCGCAATCAATACAAGGTGATCGAGATAGTTATGAGGCAACTCTTGAGTACTATTTCGTGAATGTTACCGATTCATTGACAGAACTAAAGATTGAGACCTATGGTGGAAAAGGTGACGTGGACCTCGTCATCTCCTCTGGAGGGCCTGTTGACCCGAATTATTACTACTACTATGAACCGTATGAAGACATCTTCTATGAAGATGAAAGCATGGGAATTCAAAGCAACATCATGTATTCAACCAATGGTGGTAACGATGAGGAAGTTAACCTGTTTGATGTTGAGCCAGGAATCTACTACATCACAGCATACACGTATCGCAAAGCCAATGATTTCACCATTGTTGCTGACTTTACCTACGCCCCAACCAATGCAGACCCTTCAACTGCTGTTGAACTTCAGCCAGGGATAGCATACGGTCCAATGAGTGGATACGATGGCTTGGATCAATACTTTTTCATCGATGTTCCTTCAGGAACAGAGCGCTTAGAAGTCGACCTTGATGGTGGGTTTGGTGAAGCCACCCTCCATCTGCGCTACGAAAATACACCGACCGCAAGTGAAGCAGATCACCACTCGGGCTCACCAGGAGCAGGAGACAAGGTTGGATTCAACAATCCAACACCGGGCAAGTGGTACATCCTTCTCGACTCAATGAGTGTCTTTAGCGGCGTTTCAATTACTGCTTCATTCGAAGACCTCTATGTGTGGGAATATGACGGAACACCGATTGAATTGTTTAACGATGAAGAAGTTTCCGGATTAAGTGCTCCTGCTGGCGAAGAATTGTACTTTTATGTCGACTTAGCCACACGTTCTGATGAACTCATCATCACAACCTTTGGTGGAGAAGGATCGCTCATCATCATGGGAGATGGAGAAATTGATTACGAGGATTTCTTTGGCTTTGACGATATGGATTTCTTTGACGAAGACCTCTTTGATGAGGATATCTTTGGGGAACAGTTCCAATCCTATGGGGAAGGAACCTTCCAAGAATTGTATGTTTATTCTCCCGCATCTGGTCGTTTTGACATCACACTGATCGCTCAAGATGATTTCTCAGACGTATCAATTGTAGCCTATTGGAAGGAAGAGACTCGACCTGGGCCAACACCCGAACCTGAACCTGAACCGGAGGACATTGTCGCTTGCGACGAAGATCTCGAAGAATTTTTCGAAGATTCGGACATTAACGGTGATGGCTTCATGAATGCTGATGAGTTCAGACGCTCAAGTCCAGGAGACATCGAATTCAATGGCGTAGACCAAAGCCAGGATGGGTTGATTGAATTTACTGAAGTCGTCGCTTACTTGTGCAATTGTGAAAACGAATTGCTCATGTTTGAGGAACAACTTCCAGTAAAGACCGCTGTTGATTTCTTTGAAACATTGCCGTTCAAGAATGAGTATTCAATCGAAGAAATCGACTCCAATGACGATGGATTCATTACATCATTCGAAATTGAAAAAGCGGCTGAAAGTTGTGCCACAACATACAATCCATTCGATCGTGATGGAGATGGTGTTCCTGATATTGATGATCAGTTCCCAGATGACCCTGATGAACAGAAGGACGTAGACGGGGATGGAATTGGAGACAATGCAGACTTTGCTCCGAGCGTTGCAAACGATATCGTTTATGGTGCTGGAGGAGCGCTTCTCATCGTTTTGATTGGACTGATGGTTCTGTTTTTGCGAAGCGGTAACGGCGGAAACCAGCAACATATGGAACAGGAATGGAACAAGACGGATGCATTTGCTGAACAAATGTTGCAAATGAACAACGACTACACAGTACCAACCACATTACCAAGTGCACCAGAATTGGAATCACCCAGCCAAGAACCACCGGCATACCAGAATTCTGATGTCCCAATTTATGACTTAGGCCAACTGACTGCGGAAGAACCAGTCCTTGAGCAACCATCTACCAGTCTAATGGGGATGATGGATTCCAAGGGCCGTGAACACATTGAGTTCCCTGCAAATAGCGGCAAGTTGTGGTATCGTGATGAACCAGATTCACCATGGATCAAGAATTGATGTCTTGTTTTTTCTTTCGCAACCCTGCAGCATCCATCAGTCTGAGAATGTGACGATGGAGTTCAGGTAGCAACTCGAACATTGCGATAGCCATCACAAACATTGCGAACAATGAGACGACGCGTGAAGCATACGAGTGTCCAAACTCAAACATGCTTAGACCGAGGTACTCCCAACCCTCGTAGGAAAGATGCATCCATACAAGACCCGCATTTCGAAACAGGTTCAAAATGTGAATGATTGGTACAGTAAAAAGAAGGGCACGAATTCGGCGCTTTC